>NZ_JBSGXU010000184.1:0-15723 GCF_053610205.1 Streptomyces sp. NPDC054932
CCCGCCACGGCGAGGGGGCGGGGCGCCCGCAGGCGCCCCGCCCCCCGTGTTCCACCGGCCGGACTAGCTCTTGTCCGGGCGGTCCGTCACCCGCAGGGTGTTCAGCAGGGGCTTGCCGAATCCGCTGTGCGTGACGAAGCGGATGTTGAGGACCCCGTCCGTGACCGTGACCGTGTACGTACGGGTCAGGGCCTTGTACGTACCCGCCTCGAGGGAGATGTCCAGGGAGGGCAGGACCTGCGTGCCCTCGGCCAGGACGTCGAAGACGCGCTTGTTCGGCTTGGTGGAGGACAGCTCCGCGAAGCCGAGCTCCACCGTGTAGGTGCCGTTCGGCACGTTGTCGAAGCGGTATTCGTACATGCCCTCACGGGCATTGCGGAACATCCGCTGCTCGTCCGTACCGGCGATGGTGCGGCCGGTGGACTGGATGGTGCCGTTGCCCTGGTAGCCGTAGGAGCCGGCCGTGTACTTGCGGTCCGGGGACCAGGCGTCGCCCAGGGCGTCCGTGCTGCCGTAGCCGGAGCCCGCGTCCACACCGACCTGGTAGCGAGGGACGACGACCTTGACCGGGACGGTGAGGACCGGGGTCCGGCCGCTCGCCGAGGTGATCTTCAGGTCGGCGGTCAGGACCGCGCCCGGGGTGAGGCCGGTCGTGTCCACCGAGAGGGTGACCGGGACCTTCCCGCCGGTCGGCAGGTCGCCTCCGGCCGGCGTGGCCGTCAGCCAGCCCGCGTCCTCGGACACCGTGAACGCCGTGCCGAGGCCCGGGTTGGTGAGTTCCAGGGTCCGCGTGCGCTGCTGGTTCGCCGGGAGGACGACCTCGACGGCCGGCTTGGACGCCGTCACCTTGCCGGTGCGCAGGGACTGCGTCACCGCCGTGACGTCGGCGGCCTTGACGTTGACCGTGGCCGTGGCGGACTCGTACTGGGGCGCGGCCAGCGAGACGGGCAGCGAGCCGGACGGGCTCTGGACGACGTATCCGCCGTCCGCCGCGGTGGTCGCGGAGACCGCCGAGTCACCCGTGCCGACGGTCACCGTGGCGCCCGCGACGCCGTTGCCGTCGTTGGCGTCGAGCACCCGGCCCGCCACCACGCCGCTCTTGGTGGTACGGAAGGCGATGGACAGGCCGTCCGTGATGACCGGGGTGTTGAAGGAGTACTTGAAGGCGTCGGTTCCGGCCGCGTTCTCCACACCGACCGTGGCCGTGGAGCCGCCCTTGATCCCGGTGCCGCCGGTCCCCTTGTAGGAGTACGAGACGGTGCCGTCCTCGCCGATCGTGGCCGAGAAGGAGAACTTGTCGGTCTGCGCCGACCAGTGGGACACCTGGCGCCACTCGATCACGTAGCTGCGGTGCGGGGCAGTGCCGGTGACGGCGGTGAAGACGCCGGAGCCGCTGCCCGCGGCGCCGACGACCAGGTCGTCCCAGAACGGGTAGAGGGCCGCGTTGGGCGTGGCCGTGCTCGGGATGTCCCCGTTGATGTCGCCGGTGTTGTTGCCGCCGAAGCTGACCGTTCCGTTGGTGCCGATCCAGGCCTGGCCGTACGTCTTGCCGTACAGGGGCAGCGGGAAGGGCAGGTCGACGCGCTCGGTGGTGTTGTCACCGGTGAGCGCGAGCTGGCGGGTGCCCTCGGCGTACGGGCGGTCGCCCGCTGCGGCGCAGGCGTAGCCGTAGCCGTCGGTTCGCTCGGGCAGGTTGACCGCGACGGTGGCGTCGCCCGCGACGGTCGCCTTCGCCGTGCCGCCGGTGAGGCAGCGGGAGGCGTGGGTGGCGTTCACGTCGTACGTGCCGTGCGGCAGGGTGACCTCGAAGCGGCCCTGGGCGTCGGCGGTCGCGGTCACCGGGGTGTCCGCGATGGTGACGGAGGCGCCCGCGGCCGGGCCGGCGGCCGAGGAGACGGTGCCGGTGAGCTTGCCGGAGGCCGCCTGGGTCAGGGTGAAGTCGCCGGTGGCGGTGGCGTTCTCGGTCACCGTGGCCGTCGCGGTCTGCTGCCCGTAGCCGAACTTGGCGGCCGTCAGGGCGTAGTCGCCGACCGAGAGGGAGGTGAAGCGGTAGCTGCCGTCGGCCGCGGTGGTCGTGGTGCGGTCGATCGGGCCGTCCGCGGTGATCTTCACGCCCGCGACGGGCTGGCCGCCGGAGCGTACGGTGCCGCCGAGCGAGCCGATGGCGCCGCGCGGGGCGGCGTTCACGGCCGCGAGGACGTCGAGCCGGCCCTCGCCGAAGACGTTGTTGTCGGCGGTGTTGCCACCGCACTGGCTGCTGTCGGTGTCCAGGGCGGTGCCGTCGAGGAGCGACTCGGTCTGCGCGACGTCGCCCTCCAGGGCGGGTGCGGAGGACCAGAGCAGGGCGACGGCGGCCGCGGTGTGCGGGGAGGCCATCGAGGTGCCGGAGAAGGCCTCGTACGCGCCGCCGGGGACGGAGGAGCGGACGTTCACGCCCGGGGCGGCGATGTTCGGCTTGACGATGCCGCCGGGGCCGGCTCCGCGCGAGGAGAACGACGCGATCGCGTTGTTGATGTCGAAGGCGCCGGAGCTGTAGGAGCTGGCGTAGTCGCCGGGTGAGCCGCTGGTGTTGCAGCTCGGGCCGGAGTTGCCGTTGGAGAAGGCCGGGAAGATGCCGGCGGCCCGCCAGGTGTCGACAATCTGCTGGTACCAGGTGTCGCCGCCGCTACCGCCCCAGGAGTTGTTGACGATGTGCGGGGCGAGGTCGGGGCGCGGGTTCTGGCCGCTCGGATCGGTCGGGGCGACGATCCACTGGCCCGAGGCGAGCAGGGAGGCCTCGGAGCAGGAGTTCGACTCGCAGCCCTTGGCCGCGATCCACTTGGCGCCGGGGGCCACGCCGATCTTGTTGGCGCCGCCGTCGTCGCCGACCATCGTGCCCATGGTGTGGGTGCCGTGGTCGTTGTTGTCGCACGGGGCGGCGGTGGTGCAGACGCCCGCGGGGTCGAACCAGTTGTAGGCGTGGTCGTAGGAACCGTCCGCCTTCTTGCCGCGGTACTGGTTGTTCACGGCCGGGTGCGTGTAGTCCACGCCGCTGTCGATGTTGGCGACGACGATGCCCTCGCCGCGCACACCGAGCTGGTCCCACACCTGCGGGGCCTTGATCCGGTCGATGTTCCATTCGATGGCGTCGGCGACGGCCTTCTCCCGCTTGCCCTCGGTGGGCTTGGGGAGCTCGACCTTGTCGTCGGCGTCGATCCGGGCCACCTCGGGCCGCTGCGCGAGGGTCCCGGCGAGCTTCTCGCTGCCGACGACGCGCACGGCGTTCACGATCCAGTACGAGGTGTACTCGGCCCCGGCACCCTGGAGGGCCTTGACGACCTCGGCCTGGCTGCGCGCGGCGTGGTCCTTCTTGATCCGCAGAACCGTTTCGGCCTTGGCGGCACGGGTCTGCTGCTTCCCCGCGGCGGTGAGGTCGGCGGCGCTGTCGATGTACACCCAGAAAGCGGCCTTCGTGGAGCCGTCGAGCTGGGCGCGGAGCTTGGGTTCGATCTTGCGCTCGGCCGCACTCGGTGCGGCGGGACCGGGGTCCGGCGCGGCCGCGGCGACGCCCGCGCCGAGCGGCAGCAGCAGGACCGAGGTGAGGGCGGCGAGCGCCGCGCGTAAGGACCGTGCGGACCTTGTCGGCCTTGTGGGCCTCAAGGCTCGTGAGGACCGGTTGTTGCGTTGGGCCACGTGTTGTCTCCTCGTACGCCGTGTGCGGGTTGTGCGGGAAGGGTGCGCGTGACGTGCGCGGGTCATGGTGAAGGAGAGGTCATGCTCATTACAAGAGGGCCTATTGAGCCGGATCGAGCCGCACCCGGCCCCGGCCGCCGGCCCCCGGCCCCCGGCGCCGCCCCGGCCCCGGCCCCGGCCCCGGCCCCGGCCCCGGCCCCGGCCCCGGCCCCGGGCAACGTCCTCCCGGTGGCCCTTCCCGGCCGCGCGCGCCAGCCTGAAGACATGACTGCGCCCGCCGAGCCGTCCGGAGCCGGTGTCCCGATCGCGTCCGCGCGTGGCCGGTGGATCCTGCTGACCACGGTGCTCGGCTCGACCATGGCCATGCTGGACGGGACCGTGGTGAACGTGGCACTGCCACGCATCGGGGAGGACCTCGACGCCGATCTGGCGGTGCTGCAGTGGACGGTGAACGCCTATCTGCTGACCCTGGCCGGGCTGATCCTGGTCGGCGGGTCACTGAGCGACCGCTTCGGGCGGCGCCGGATCTTCGTACTCGGCGTGGTGTGGTTCGCGGTCGGCTCGCTGCTGTGCGGCATCGCACCGAACGCCGGGGTGCTGATCGCCGCCCGTGCCCTGCAGGGCATCGGCGGGGCGCTGCTGGCGCCCGGCTCCCTGGCCCTGATCCAGGCGTCGATCCGCGCCGAGGACCGCGGGCGGGCGATCGGCCTGTGGTCGGGGCTCGGCGGGGTGGGGGCGGCCGTGGGGCCGTTCCTCGGCGGCTGGCTGGTGGACGGGCCGGGCTGGCGGTGGGTGTTCCTGCTGAACGTTCCGCTGGCCGCGGTGTGCGTACCGGTCGCCCTGCGGCACGTACCGGAATCGCGGGACCCGCAGGCGCACGGGCGGTTCGACGTGGCCGGGGCGGCGCTCGGTGCTGGCTCCCTGGGGCTGGTCACCTACGCGCTGATCGAAGCCCGGTCGGGAGCGGCGGCGGTGATCGTCGCGGCGGTGCTCGGGGTCCTGCTGGGCGTCGCCTTCGTCCTCGTGGAGCGGCGGCGGTCCGACCCGATGGTGCCGCCGGACATCTTCGCGTCCCGACTGTTCACCGCCGTCAACCTCGTCACCCTGTGCGTGTACGCGGCCATCGGCGGGTTCTTCTTCCTCGTCGTGCTCCAGCTCCAGGTGGTGTCCGGCTACTCCGCGCTGGCCGCCGGGGCCGCGATGCTGCCGACGACCCTCCTCATGCTCCTCCTGTCGGCGCGCTCGGGTGAGCTCGGGGAGCGGATCGGGCCGCGCGTCCCGCTCACGGTGGGGCCGCTGCTGTGCGCGGCCGGCACGCTGCTGATGCTGCGGGTGGGGCCCTCGGCCTCGTACGTACGGGACGTACTGCCGGCGATGGTCGTCATGGGCATGGGTCTCGTGGCCCTCGTGGCCCCGCTGACGTCGACCGTGCTCGCCTCGGTGGACCCCGGCCGGGCGGGCCTGGCCAGCGGCATCAACAACGCGGCGGCGCGGGTCGCCGGGCTGCTCGCGGTGGCGGCGCTGCCGCTGCTGTCCGGAATGGGGCCGGAGTCGTACCGCTCGGCGACCCAGTTCGACGCCGCTTTCGGGCGGGCCATGCTCTGGTGCACCGGGGCGTTCGTGGCCGGCGCCGCCCTGGCCTGGGCGACCGTGCGCGCCCCCGCGCCCGAGGCGTGCCACCCCCAGTGCCACACGTACTGCGCGGTGTCGGCCCCGCCGCTCGAACCCCGTGAGGAGACCGGCTGATCCCGTGTGCTGGAGTGCGACGGCCGATCTGGTGGCGGGTACGGTCGTCTGCGCCGTCGGAGTCGTGTGCGTGGCACGGGTGCGGCGGGCCCGCGATTTGCCCGTCGCCGCGCTGCCGCTGCTGCTGGGTGCGCACCAGCTGGTGGAGGCCGCCGTCTGGGACACGGGCGGCGGCTGCTCCCCCGCCGCCACGGCCTGGGCGGTGATCGCCCTGCCCCTGCTGGCGCTCTGGGTGCCGGCCGGGGTCCTGCTGGCGGCCGCGCCCGGGGGGCGCCGCCGCCTGTGGGGGCCCTGGCCGCCGGACTGGGCACCGCCGCGGTGCTCTTGTACTGCCTGGCGACCCGGCCCGTCACCGCCGAGATCCGGGGCCACACCATCGGCTACGGAGTGAATGTTCCGTGGATGCCGGTGGTGCTGGCGGGCTACCTGTTCGCCACTCTGGGCGCCCTGTTGCTCTCGGGTGACCGGCGGCTGCGGATCCTCGGCGCGGTCCTGGCGGCGGGGGCGCTGGCCTGCTCAGCGCTGTGGCGGCTGGAATTCGCCTCCACCTGGTGCGCCTTCGCCGCGGTCGCGTCCCTGCTGGTCCTGGGGTGGGTCCGGCGATCGGAACCCGCCTCCACCGCCACGTGATCGACCGAAAGTTACCTAGACGTATGTAGTGACTTCACACGCGGGCAGCAGTAGAACTCGTTCCCATTCCCCCACGAGTGAGGAACGTCACGTGAGCGACAACGGCCTGCCCAGAAAAGGATCGAACGGGATCTCCCGGCGCGGATTTCTAGGTAGAACAGGTTCTATTATCGGAGCTCTGGCCCTGGCGGGCCACATCACCCCGGCGCAGGCGGCCGCCCCATCCGCCACGATCGCCGACGGCGCCCGCGTACCGGCCCTGGTCATCGGGACCGGATACGGCGGATCCGTCGCGGCCCTGCGGCTGGCGCAGGCGGGCGTGGACGTGCAGATGATCGAAATGGGCATGTCCTGGGACACCCCGGGCCCGGACGGCAAGATCTTCCCGAAGGTGACCAGCCCGGACTACCGGTCCTTCTGGCTCCGCACCCGGACCAAGGCGCCGCTCAGCAACTTCCTCGGCTTCCCCATCGACAAGGACGTCCCCAAGTACACCGGCATCCTGGACGCCGAGGACTTCGCCGGCATCACGGTCTACCAGGGCCGCGGCGTCGGCGGCGGTTCGCTGGTCAACGGCGGCATGGCGGTCACGCCCAAGCGCGCCAACTTCGCCGCCGTCCTGCCGTCGGTGGACGCCGACGAGATGTACGACACCTACTACCCGAGGGCCAACGCCGGGCTCGGGGTCGGCATGATCGACCCGGCCTGGTTCGACACCGCCGACTGCTACCAGTTCTCCCGCGTCGGCCGCAAGCACGCCCAGCGCTCCGGCTTCGCCTGGACCTTCGTGCCCGACGTGTACGACTGGGACTACATGAAGCGGGAGGCCGCCGGCACCGCCACCAAGTCGGCCCTGGCCGGCGAGATCCTCTACGGCAACAACCACGGCAAGAAGTCGCTGGTGCAGACGTACCTCGCCCAGGCGCAGGCCACCGGCAAGGTCGCCATCTCGGCACTGCACAAGGCCACCTCGGTCTCCCCCGCCGCGGGAGGCGGTTACACGGTCACCATCGACCAGATCAACACCACCGGCGACACCGTGGCCACCAAGACCGTGACCGCGGACCGGGTCTTCTTCGCAGCCGGCAGCGTCGGCACCAGCAAGCTCCTGGTCAAGCTGAAGGCCACGGGCGCGCTGGCGAACCTCAACGGCGAGGTCGGCAAGGGCTGGGGCGAGAACGGGAACGTCATGTGCGGCCGCGCCAACCACATGTGGGACCCGACCGGCAAGCTCCAGTCGACCATCCCCTGCTCCGGCATCGACAACTGGGACGCGGGCGGCGCCTTCGCCGAGGTCGCACCGCTCCCGACCGGCATCGAGACGTACGCGTCGTTCTACCTGTCGATCACGAAGAACCCGAACCGCGCCGAGTTCACCTGGAACGCGGCGACGGGCAGGGCCGACCTGAGCTGGCAGACGGCCTGGAAGCAGCCGTCCATCTCCATGGCCAAGACCATCTTCGACAAGATCAACTCGAAGGAGGGGACGATCTACCGGACCGACCTGTTCGGCGGCAACAAGATCTGGAACGACACCCTCACCTACCACCCGCTCGGCGGTGCGGTCCTGAACAGGGCGACCGACAACTACGGCCGCCTGCACGGCTACACCGGCCTGTACGTGATCGACGGCGCGCTCATCCCCGGCAACGCGAGCGTCAACCCGTTCGTCACCATCACGGCGCTCGCCGAGCGCAACATCGAGAAGATCATCGCCACCGACCTCCAGTAGGGCCGCGTCCTCCCCCCAGCGGCCGGGGCCGTTCGGTTGTCACCGAACGGCCCCTTCGTCATGCGCATCGCGCCCGCTCAGTGCCCCGGCAGCATGCACACGCTGTCGAGCCCGAGCACGTGGTTGAGCCGGCCGAAGGCCAGCCAGGACCCGATGCTCATCGTCAGCTCCACGATCTCCAGCTGGCTGTAGTGCGCGGTCATCCGGTCCCAGAACTCCTCGTCGAGCCCGTGGTGGTCGAGGGTGTACCGCTCGGCGTACTCCGCCGCCAGCCGGGTGCGCTCGTCGAACGCATCGGTCGTGCGCCACTCGGTGACCGCGTCGGCGAACTCCTCCTCGACCTTCTCCCCCTCCCGCTCGGTGCGCCAGTCGAGGCAGAAGACGCACCCGTTGATCTGCGCGACGCGCAGCCGGGCCGCCTCGAACTCGCGCAGTCCCAGGGTGGTGTGGGCGTACACCGACAGGGAGAAGTTCGCGGCGGCCATGCCGATGCCGGGGACCATGTCGCCCCACACGTACTCGATCGGGTGCTGGCCTTCGGGGATGTCGATCCTCATGACGGTTTCCTTCCGAGTCTGCCGACGGCGGGGCGCAGCGGGATGTCGAGGGCGTCGTAGAGTCCGGGCTGCGCCTCGGCGAGCCAGTCGATGGCGCCGACCAGGCGGCCGACGGCGGTGGCGTTGCCGCCGGCCGAGCGGTTCTCGCCCTCGTCGGTGGCCTCGATGGTGACCTCGATGCGGGGGCGGCCCTCGATGACGACCCGGTGGGCGCCGTCGCCGCCGTCGGGCGGCACGGGCCAGTCCGGTGCGCAGGAGGCGTGGATGCGGGTGACGTGCTCGATGACGATGCGGGGCTCGCCCTCGACGATGCCCTGGACCTCGAAGCGGATCGCGCCCTGGGTCCCCGCCTCGAACTCGCCCATGGTCCTGGTGGTCACCGTGGTCTCGAGCGCGCGGCGCTCCGTGGTCTCGCGGATCTCGTCGAGTTCGACCCCGAGCGCCCGGGCCATCATCCGTATCTGCCCGCCCCACACCATGGTGGGGATCGAGGGCATGAGCATCATCGGCTCGTGGTCCATGGGCTGGCCCATGCCCACGAGGTAACGGACGGAGTCCGGCTGGTCGTAGGTGGAGTAGTCGAAGATCTCCTGGCAGCGGATGGCGTCGATGGTGGTGCCGAGTCCGCTGATCAGGAGCGGGAGGACGTCGTTGCCCCAGCCGGGGTCGACGCCGGAGGCGAAGAGCGAGCCGCCGCCCTCCGCGACGGCGGCGAGCACCGGGTCGCGGAACTCGGGCGGGGCGCTGCGGTGGTCGTAGAGCGGGTACAGGGCGGGGCTGACGACGACCGCCCCGGACCGGACGGCCCGGGTGATGTCGGCGAGGGCCTCGTCGGGCCGGACGTCCCCGGACGCGGCGTACACCACGGCCCGGGGTCGGGCGGCCAGTACGGCTTCGATGTCGTCGGTGGCCTCGACCCCCAACAGGCGGTCTAGTTCGCCGAGTTCGCCCGCGTCGCGGCCGACCTTGGCTGGATTGTGGACGATGACTGCGCAGAGTTGGAGCGCGGGATGGGCCTCGACGGCACGGATCGCCAGACGGCCCACGTTGCCGGTACCCCAGACAACCGTGGAAATCATGCGCGGAGGGTAGCCACCGGGCCCTTACGTTGCCAGAGCCGCGCGGCCTGAACTCGTCGGCGCCCGGAGGTTACTGGTTCTGGGCGCCCAGGACGAAGAGGAGGTAGACGAAGAAGGCGAAGAGGTGACCGACGAACAGGTAGGCGATCAGCCGGATGATCAGGCCGCGCGGGAACTTGGACTCGAAGCGGGCCCGTATGGTCGCGGGCTTCTCGGCTTGGGACATGGGTACGGCTCCTCCGCTATCGGTGGTGCGTGGTCGTGGGTGTGGTGGGCGCGGGCGGGTTCGCGGGCGCGGTGGTGGCGGCGCCGCCGAGGCAGAGCCCGGCCAGGCTGCTCTGCAGCAGGGTGTGGACGAAGAGCAGGTCGGCCCCGCCCGAGGAGGCCGCGCCGATCCGGTGCGGCGTGAGGGAGTCGAAGTGCGCGCTGTCCCCCGGCTCCAGCAGGTGCTCGGCCTCGCCCAGGTGCAGCCGCAGCCGCCCGTCCAGGACGTACAGCCATTCCTCGCCGGGGTGTACGCGCACCAGCTCGCCCTGGCTGCGGCCGTGCGGCACGTGCACGCGCAGCGCCTGCATCCCCCGCCCCGAGCCGCCCGCCTGCCAGTACGTCCATCCGTCCGCCTCGCGGGCGCCCGGACCACCGGCCCGTACGATGGGATCCGCGACGGCGGGGGTCTCGCCGAGCAGCTCGGACACGGTCGTGCCGTAGGTGCGGGCGAGCCCGAGGAGGAGCGGCAGCGAGGGCTGGCGCCGGCCGGTCTCCAGGCGGGACAGGTGGGCGGGCGAGAGCCGGGCCCGGGCGGCGGCGGCCTCCAGGGTGAGTCCGGCACGGCGGCGCAGCTCGCGCAGTTGCGGTGCCACGGCGGGCAGCTCGTCCGCCGCGTCCTCGGGACCGGGGGCAGGACCGGGTTTCATGCCCCGATTGAGCCAGAATCTTGCCTGCCTGGCAAACCGTCTTACCTCTGAGGCAAATCCAGGGTGGGCGGGACGGGGACGGGGACGGCTACGACGCGGCGAGCACCGTCTCCACGGTATCGGCCTGCTCCGCGACCTTGTCCGGGCGGTGCCTCAGCACCCGCGCGAAGCGCAGGGCCACGCCCGCCGGGTAGCGCGAGGAGCGTTGCAGACCGTCGTAGGCGATCTCCACCACCAGCTCGGGCCGCACCCGCACGGTGAAGCCGTCGTCCGAGGTCGCGAGCGCCCGCAGGGCCCCGGTCTGCCAGCGCAGCATCTCGTCGGTGAGCCCCTTGAAGGTCTTGCCGAGCATGGCGTAGGTCCCGTCGGCGGCGCGTGCCCCCAGGTGCAGGTTCGACAGCAGTCCGGTGCGCCGTCCGTGGCCCCACTCGGCGGCGAGGACCACCAGGTCCAGGGTGTGCACCGGCTTCACCTTGAGCCAGTGCTTTCCGCGCCGGCCAGCCGCGTAGGGCGAGTCCAGCGCCTTGACGACGACCCCCTCGTGACCGCGGCGCAGCGTCTGCGCCCAGAACTCCTCGGCCTCGGCCACCTGCTCCCCCGGGTCCGGCACGGCGAGGCGGCGGACCCGCGCGCTCTCGGGCACGAGCGCGGCGAGGGCCTCGTACCGCTCGCGGACCGGGAGGTCGAGGAGGACGTCCTCGCCCACCACCAGGACGTCGAAGAAGCAGGGGACCACCGGAAGCGTGCTCCGGGCGGCCCCGACGTCGATCCGGGACCCCACACGGCTCGCGATCTCCTGGAACGGGACGGGGCGGCCGTCCGCCGACCGGCCGATGACCTCCCCGTCGAGGATGAACCGCTCCCCCGGCAGCGACCGGGCCAGCTCCGCCACCTCCGGGAGCCGCTCGGTGATCTCGTCCAGGGAGCGCGTGTACACCCGTACGTTGTCGCCCTCGCGGTGGACCTGGACGCGGATGCCGTCCAGCTTCTCCTCCACCGCGCACGGCCCGAGCACGGCCAGGGCCTCGGCGACCGACTTCGCCGTGCCCGCCAGCATCGGCTGTACGGGCTGCCCGACGCGCAGGGTGACCGCGCGCAGCGCCCCGGCGCCGTCGGCCAGTACCGCGGCCGCCACCCGGGGCAGCGAGCCGTCCAGCATCACCGCCCGGCGCAGTGCGGCGGCCGGTACTCCGGCGGCCGCGGCCACCCCCTCCAGAGCCACCGCGTCGAGCGCGCCCTGGCGCACCTCGCCGGACAGCAGGCTGCGCAGGAACACCTGCTCGGCCGCCGTGGCCCGGCCCAGCAGGGTGCCGAGGATCCGGCTGCGCCGCTCCACCGAACCGGCGCCGCGGGTGGCGGCGAGTTCACCGACCGCGGCGTCGACCTCGCGGACGGTCAGGCCGGGCTCCGGTGCCGGCTCGGTCTCCTGGCCGAGCGTGCGCCAGCCGATGCCCGGGCGGCCCTGCGGCAGGCGTCCCGCGAGGTAGGAGATGACCAGGCCGGCCTCCTCGGGCGGCGCCGCGGCGAAGAGCTCGGCGAGCAGGGCGGTCTTGCGGGACCGGGCGGAGGTCTCGGCGACCTGCCGGGACACGCGCGCGACCTCGGCCAGCAGCATGCGGCCATCCTCCCGCCCCCGGACGGAGCGCGCAGGTCGACGGGCGTGTACCGCGGGTGCGGTACACGCGGGGCGCCGCATGCTCCTTGAGGAGGTGGGCGGTTCCGCCTGTGGGTGCTCGGAGCCCGGGTGGCGGCCCTTTAGGGTGCCCGTATGAAGCTCCGAATGCCCCGGCGCCGCCGAGACCGCCTGCTCGCGGGCGCCGCCGCGCTCGCCGTCGTGGCGGGGGCCGGTACGTGGACGGCCGCGTCCGCGTCCGGCGACGCGTCCCCCGTGCACCGCCAGGACCAGGTCGTGAACATGCCCGGCGCCGCGATCGACACCTCCTATTTCACGGCGGGCGGGGGGAAGGGAAGCGGTGACGGCGGTGGTACGGAGAAACGTCCCGCCGTGCTCCTCGGGCACGGTTTCGGCGGCAGCAAGGACGACGTCCGCGCGCAGGCCGAACGCCTCGCCCGTGACGGGTACGCCGTCCTGACCTGGTCGGCGCGCGGCTTCGGCCGCTCCGAGGGCCGGATCGGTCTGAACGACCCCGCATACGAGGTCAAGGACGTCTCCCGGCTCATCGACTGGCTCGCGGCCCGGCCCGAGGTGCAGCTCGACGCGGCCGACGATCCGCGCGTGGGCGTCTCCGGGGCCTCCTACGGCGGAGCGGTCTCGCTGCTCGCGGCCGGACACGATCCGCGGGTGGACGCGATCGCCCCGCAGATCACCTACTGGAACCTCGCGGACTCCCTCTTCCCGAACGGCGTCTTCAAGAAGCTGTGGTCCGGCATCTTCTTCACCAGCGGGTCGACCGACGCAATGCAGCAGGCCGTACCGGGACAGCGGCCCGGTCCGGCGGCCGCCGCGCCCGGCTGCGGGCGGTTCCAGCCCGAGCTCTGCGCGATGTACGAACGCGTCGCGGTGGCGGGCAGGCCCGACGCCGAGGCCCGCGCCCTGCTGGAGCAGCGCAGTCCGTCGGCGGTCGGTGACCGGATCAAGGTGCCGACCCTCATCGTCCAGGGCCAGGACGACTCCCTCTTCCCGCTGGACCAGGCCGATGCCATGGCCCGGGCCATCGCTGCGAACGGCGCGCCCGTCTCGGTGGACTGGGCGGCCGGCGGGCACGACGGCGGCATGCGCGAGGCCGACCGGGTCGAGGCCCGGGTGGCCTCCTGGTTCGACCGCCACCTCAAGGGGGACGAGGGCGCCGACACCGGCCCGGCGTTCCGGGTCTCGCGCTCCGGCGGCATCGACTCCACCGACGGCGAGGTCACGCTGCGCGGTGCGAGCTCCGACCGCTACCCGGGTCTGGCTTCCGGTCCGGTCGACTTCCCCCTGACGGGGCGGGAGCAGACCTTCGCCAATCCGGCGGGCGGCGCGCCTCCCGCCCTGTCCTCGCTGCCGGGCATCGGCGGGCAGCTCGCCGCCTTCGGGGCCGGTCTCTCGCTGGACTTCCCCGGGCAGAACGCCCGGTTCGAGTCCGCGCCGCTGGCCGAGGACGTCCGCATCACCGGCAGCCCGACCATCACCCTCAAGGTGAGGTCGACAGCCGCGGACGGTTCGGCCGTCCTGTTCGGCAAGGTGTACGACGTGGGGCCCGACGGCCGGCAGCAGGTGCTGCCGAGCCAGCTGGTCGCCCCGGTACGGGTGGAGAACGCGCAGGAGGGCGCGACCGTGAAGCTGCGGCTGCCCGCGATCGACCACTCCGCCGCGGCGGGACACCGGTTGCTGCTGGTGGTCGCCGCGACCGACCTCGGCTACGCGACACCGGCGGCGCCCGCCGCCTACACCGTCGCGGTGGAGGGCCCGCTGGCCGTGCCCGTCGCCGCCGGGGTGAGCACCGGCGCGACCGGGCTGCCCGCCTGGACCTGGTGGCTGCCGCTGGGCGCGGTGGCGCTGGCCGCGGCGCTGCTCGGGATCCGCCGCACCGGACGGGGATCCGCGGGAGCGCGGCCGGGCGCGGCGCAGCCGGAGGCCGCACTGGCCGACGTACCCCTGCAGATCACCGGACTGACGAAGCGGTACGCGAAGGCGCAGGACCGGTACGCAGTGAAGGACCTGTCCTTCCGTGTGGAGAAGGGGCAGGTCCTGGGCCTGCTCGGACCCAACGGCGCAGGGAAGACCACCACCCTGCGCATGCTGATGGGGCTGATCTCGCCGGACGCCGGGGAGATCCGGGTGTTCGGGCACGCGGTGCGGGCGGGCGCGCCGGTGCTGTCGCGGGTCGGCGCCTTCGTGGAGGGCGCCGGCTTCCTCCCGCACCTGACGGGCCGCGCCAATCTGGAGCTGTACTGGCAGGCCACCGGCCGCCCGGCCGGGGATTCGCACATGGCGGAGGCCCTGGAGATCGCCGGGCTCGGCGACGCACTGGAGCGCGCGGTGCGCACGTACTCGCAGGGCATGCGCCAACGGCTCGCGATCGCGCAGGCGATGCTCGGGATGCCGGACCTGCTGATCCTCGACGAGCCGACGAACGGACTGGACCCGCCGCAGATCCGGGAGATGCGGGACGTGATGATCCGCTACGCCGCGGGCGGGCGGACGGTCATCGTCTCCAGCCACCTGCTGTCGGAGGTCGAGCAGTCCTGCACGCACCTGGTGGTCATGGACCGCGGGCAGCGGGTCGCGGCGGGCGAGGTCTCCGAGATCACCGGTGGCGGGGACACCCTGCTGGTGACGCTGGCCGAGCCGGCGGACGAGGTGAGCGTCGAGAAGGTGGCGGCGCTGGAGGGAGTGGGTTCCGTGGTGGTCGCCGACGACGGGCTGCTCGTCCGGCTCGAAGGTGCGACGGCCGCGGGGCTGATCGCCGAACTGGTACGGCTGGAGGTGCCGGTGACCGGAGTGGGACCGCACCGGCGGCTCGAGGACGCGTTCCTCACCCTGATCGGAGGTGCGGCATGAGTACGGTGACGACGGCGACGACGGCGCGGGAGGTGGCCCCTGGCTACCGGGCGAGCCGCACGCTGCCGCTGCGCGTGGAGGCCCTGCGGCAGTGGCGCCGACGGCGGACGCTGGTGATGGGCGGGGTGCTGGCCGCACTGCCCTTCATCATGATCATCGCCTTCGCGGTGGGCGGCGGGCCGGACGGCCGGCGCGGCGGGGGCAACCGGATCACCCTGATCGACACGGCCACGGCCTCGGGGGCGAACTTCGCCGCGACCTGCCTGTTCGTCTCGGCCGGCTTCCTCCTGGTGGTGCCCGTGGCGCTGTTCTGCGGGGACACCGTGGCCTCGGAGGCGAGCTGGTCCTCGCTGCGCTATCTGCTGGCCTCGCCGGTGCCGCGGGCCCGGCTGCTGTGGAGCAAGCTGGTGGTGGCGCTCGGCTTCAGCCTGGCGGCGATGGTGCTGCTGCCGGTGGTGGCGCTGGCGGCGGGCACGGTCGCGTACGGGTGGGGGCCGCTGAAGCTCCCGGCGGGCGGGGCACTGGCGGCCGGGGACACGGTGCCGCGGCTCGCGCTGGCGGTCGCCTTCATCTTCGTGTCGCAGCTGGTGACGGCGGGGCTGGCGTTCTGGCTGTCGACGCGGACGGACGCGCCGCTGGGCGCGGTGGGCGGGGCGGTCGGCCTGACCATCGTCGGCAACGTGCTGGACGCGGTGACGGCGCTCGGCTCGTGGCGGGAGTTCCTGCCCGCGCACTGGCAGTTCGCGTGGGCGGACGCCCTGCAGCCGCAGCTGGAGTGGGGCGGGATGGTCAAGGGGACGGTGGTGTCGGTGTCGTACGCACTGGTGCTGTTCGCCCTCGCCTTCCGCGGGTTCTCCCGCAAGGACATCGTGTCCTGAGGCCCGCGCCACGC
>NZ_JBSGXU010000185.1:0-15699 GCF_053610205.1 Streptomyces sp. NPDC054932
GTCGGGGGCAGAGCCCCCGACCGCGGCGCCGCACGGCGTTACGGGACCCGCGGAACCGACTGCTTGTGGTCCTGCCGGGGCGTCGGCTCGTCCGCGGAGAAGGCGAGCCAGGTGCCCAGGCCGACGGCCGCGGCCAGGGCCAGGGCCGATACCGACAGGACCAGCCGCCGCTTGCGCGCAGCCTCCGCGCGGTGGCGGGCCGAGCCCGGGCGGTGGCCGCCCGCCGGGCGGGGGACGCGGGCGGTGCCCAGGGCGCCGCCCGCCAGCTCGTCCGGGCCCGGCACGCGCATCGAGGTGTGGGTGTCCCGGTTGGAGTCGGTCGCCGAGCCCGGCACCAGCGGGACCACGCCCCGCCGCCGGACCGGATCGGCGGCCGGTTCCTCCGAGGGCTCGGGGTCCGGCTCCGCGTCGTCCGGCTCGTCCACGTCCAGCGGCGGCATCCCGGCCAGCAGCGGCAGCAGGTCCCGCAGCCGGACCGACAGCTCCGAGGCCCGCAGCCGTGAGGCCGGGGCCTTGGCCAGGCACTGCACGATGAGCTGCCACAGCTCGTCGGGGATCCCCGGCAGCGGGACCACCGTCTCCGTCACGTGCCGCCGCAGGACCGCGCCCGGGTGGCCCCCGCCGAAGGGGGTGAAACCGGCCAGCAGCTCGTACAGCACGGTGGCCAGGGCGTATATGTCCACCGCGGCCCGCGGGGGCAGGCCCTCGACGATCTCCGGCGCCAGATAGTCCGGGGTGCCGATGATCCGGGTGGTGGGGGCCGAGGCCCGGCCCGCGGAGGCCCGCCGCGGGGTGTCGATCAGCTTGGCCACGCCGAAGTCGGTCAGCAGCGCCGGGTGCGAGCCGCCGGGTCCGAGCGGGCCCTGCATGTCCAGCAGGACGTTCTCCGGCTTGACGTCCCGGTGGACGACCCCCGCCGCGTGCGCCGCGGCCAGCGCGTCGGCGACGTCCGCGACGATCGCGACGGCCGCCTCGGGGGCGAGCCGCCGCTCGCGGTCCAGGCGCGTGCGCAGGTCCGTACCGCGGACGAGGTCCATGACGAGGGCGAGGTCGTTGCCGTCCACGACGAGGTCGCGGACGGACACGACGTGCGGATGGTCCAGGCCCAGCAGCGCGCTGCGCTCCTGGACGAACCGTCCGACGAGTTCCTGGTCGGACGCGAGGTCCTCGCGCAGCAGTTTGACGGCGACGGGCCCGTCAGGACCCTCGCCCAGCCACACCGTGCCCGCGCTGCCGCGCCCCAGGATCTGGTGCGCGGTGTACCGGCTGCCGATCTTCCGTGCCACGACTGCTCCCTCAGCGGCTGGCGTACCGCACCAAAGCTACGCGGCCGGGTGGGCCCTGGAGGCCAGCAGGGGGCCGGATTCGCGGCGACCTTCACTTCTGCGAGCGAAATCGTGTCCCAGAAGTCGACAAATCCACGAAGTCGGGGCTACGGGCGCTCGCGTCAGGGCTGGGTGGAGCCCGATCCGCCCGAGGATCCCGCCGAGTCCCCGATCGTGCTGACCCAGTCGACGACGCCGGAGCCCCAGGTCCAGACCTGGTCCCACCAGCCCTTGCCGGTACCGATCCACCCCTGGAGCGGGGTGAGCTCCCAGACCAGCCAGCCGGCCACAAAGAACACCAGGATCAGGACCAGGCAGCCCTTGAGGCAGCCGAGGCCGGGGATCCGCACCGGGTTGGCACTGCGGCGGCGCGGCTCGCGCGGCTCCCGGGGGGCCGGCCGCTGCGGCGGCGGGGCCTGCGGGGGCTGCTGCTGCGGCTGGGGCTGGCGGTACTGGGGCTGCTGCGGCTGAGGCTGCTGCTGGTACGGCTGGGGCTGGTGCTGCTGCTGGTAGTGCTGCGGCGGCGGGGGCGGCGCGTACTGCTGCTGCTGAGGCGGCTGCTGCGGCTGGCGGTACTGCTGCTGCGGCTGCTGGTACTGCTGGGGCGGCGGAGGCGCCTGCCGGTACGGCTGCTGCTGGGGCCGGTGCTGCGGCGGCGGGGGCGCCTGCCGCTGCGGCCGGCGGCGCAGGGGGTCCTCGTTCGGGTCGAGGTACTGGACCTGCGTCTGCTCGTTGCGGTCGCGGGCGGCCCGCATCTGCGACTGCCACGGGTGCGGCGCGTCGGGCTGCTGCACCGGGGGCATGACGGAGGTCGGGTCGGCGCCCGGGCCGCCCGTATTGGGCAGGACCGAGGTGGCGTCGGCCGCGCCGACGGGCGGCATGACGCTCGTCATGGCATTCGGGTCGTACGCACCGGCCGGCGCGCCCGTCCCGGGCAGCATCTGCGTGGGGTCCGCGGCGCCCGGGGTCTCGGGGACCGGCGCGGGCGAGGGGTCGGGCGCGAGCAGCGCGCCCACGCCGAGCGCGGCCTCGACCTCGGCGGCCGAGGAGTGCACGCCGATGCCGGCGGCCACCACGCGCAGCCCGCGGGCCAGGCTCTGGGCGCTGGGGCGCTCGTTCGGCTCCTTGCGCAGGCAGCGCTCGATGATCGTCCACAGCGGCTCCGGCACGGTCGAGGGCCGCTGCGGGTCCTCGCTGAGGTGGCGGTGGAGCACTTCGAGCGCGCTGCCGCCGGCGAACGGCGGGCGGCCGGTGAGCAGCTCGTAGAGGAGGATGCCGGCGCCGTAGATGTCGACGGCGGAGGTCTGCGGGCGGCCCTCCGCGGACTCGGGGGCGACGTAGGCCGGGGTGCCGACGAACTCGTGGGTGCGGGTCAGGCCCGGGGAGTCCGCGAGGCGGGCGATGCCGAAGTCGGTCAGCATCGGCTTCATCTGTCCGCCGCGCTCGTCGAGCAGCACGTTGGCCGGCTTCAGGTCGCGGTGGACCACTCCGTCGGCGTGGCTGGCGGCGAGGGCGTCCGCGATCTGGGCGGTCAGCAGGCTCGCGGCGACGGGCGTGAAGGGGCCGTTCTCGCGGAGGTAGCGGTGCAGGTCCGGACCGTCGATCAGGTCCATGACCAGGGCCAGCAGATCGCCCTCGACGACGAGGTCGCGGGTGCGGACGATGTTGGGGTGGGTCAGGCGCAACAAAACCGAGCGCTCCCGCAGGAAGCGCATGACGATGTCGGGATCCTGGGCCAGCTCCTCCTTGAGGACCTTGATGGCCACGGTCTCGCCGGGCTGGCCCGCGACGGCCGCCTCCGCGCCGGCGGCCTCCCTCTGGCGTGCACGCCAGACAGTGCCCGTGGCGCCGCGCCCGAGCGGCTCCTCGAGCAGGTACTTGCTGCCGACTGGCCGCACGTCTCGCGCTCCCCTGCTGTCGTCTGCTGTGGTCGATCTGCTGATTTTGGTTTTCCGGCCCACTCTAGGGGGTGTCCCCCGGGAAGACGCCGGTCCCCGGAGGTTGGTTGCCGCACATATGTACGGAGGGTGATGTTTGCGGGGTATGCCGGAGGCGATTTTCCCCGTCTTCGCCCACCCCGGTGTCCGGATCCTGCCGGGGTTCACCCCGGGGTGCGAACCATCAAGATCATTTGTCGGCGGGTGCCGGGCGTGTTGTCCGCGACAGGTGCGAGGATGCACATGTACGGACGGCACGGGACGGGAGCCCCGCCTTCCGGGCAGACCTGACCGGACGACGCGTCCGTGCCGGGTGGGGGGCGACCGGGCAGTCATGTCCCGGGGTTTCCCTGCCGGGCGCACACACCGCGCACCGCGCAGAAGGGACCGCTGACGGCGATGCAGATCCGGCTGACCGTCCTTGGGTCGCGCAGCGGCCACCAGACCGCGACCGCCCCCGCGAGCTGTGACGTACTCGTCACCGCGCCCGCCGGCACCGCGCTGGCCGCGGTCGCCTCCGGGCTCGCGGCGACCGTCGGCGGACCCGACACCGGGGGCACGGTCGTGCTGTACGCCGGCGCCGAGCGCCTCGACCTCCAGCGGCGGGTGCTCGGCGAGCCACCGCTCGTGGACGGTGCGGTGCTGGCGCTGCACGGGCCGGTGCCGGACGTCCTGCCGGAGGACAGCCCGGGCGCGGCCCAGCTGCACGTCGTCGCCGGACCCGACGCGGGCGGGGTGCACCTGCTGCACGGCGGGCAGATCCGGGTGGGCCGCTCCTCCGACGCCGATGTCCCGCTGGACGACCCCGACGTCTCCCGGCTGCACTGCGCGGTGACGGTGATCCGCGACGGGCGGGTCGCGGTGGCCGACCTGAACTCGACGAACGGCACCACCCTGGACGGCGCCCCGGTCGGGGCGCAGCCCGTCGCCCTGCCCCCGGGGGCTCTGCTGCGGGTCGGCGAGTCCACCCTGCGGCTGGCCCCCGCGGGCGCCGCCCCGCTGCAGGTGACCCCGGACCTCCAGGGCCACCTGTCCGTGTCGGCGCGGCCCGACGACCCCGGCCCGCTCGGCGCGGCCGGTCCGGCAGCGGCCGCCACGGCCCCGGAAGCCCCCGAGGCCCGCGAGGTCCCCGATGCACCGGGCGAGGCCGGGCCGTACGGTGCGCCGCCCGCGCCGGAGGCCGGGCGGCGCAGGGGGATCGGCGCCTGGGCCCGCAAGTGGGTGCGCGGCGAGGAACCGGCCGGCGCCCCGCAGGAACCGGTGGCCGCCGCACCCGACCCCGACGACCCCGCCGCCATGCTGCTGGCCGCGATGGGCCCCACCGAGCGCCTGTGGTCCCGTACGAACGGACAGGCCGGACAGGCCGATCGGGCCGCGGTGCTCGACGTGGGGCTCGGCGCCGGGAGCCGGGTGTCCCTCCCCGCCGTCGGCTCCCTCGGGCTGGCCGGCCCGCGGGCCCGACTGGCCGGGGTGGCCCGCTGGGTGGTCGCCCAGACGGCCGCACTGCACGCGCCGGGACAGCTGGAGATCGTGCTCATCTCCGCCGACCGGGCGCGCGGCCTCGCCGACCGGCGGCGCGACTGGGGCTGGCTCGGCTGGCTGCCCCACGTACGGCCCGCGCACGGCCAGGACTGCCGGCTCCTCCTCGCCTACGACCGCGACCAGGCCGTCGCCCGCACGGGTGAGCTGACCCGGCGCCTCGACGAAGGTCCCCTCGGCACGCACTGGGCCGCCGCCGATGCCGGGCAGGTCCGGCGGGCCGCCGCCGTCTACGACGGCCCCTGCACGCTCGTCGTCCTCGACGGCGATCCCGGCGCCGGCCCGCTGCGCGACATCACCGGGCGGCTCGCCTCGCACGGCCCGGCAGCCGGGATCCACGTGCTCGCGCTCGCCGAGGCCCCGGCCGCCACCCCCGCCTCGCCGGTCGCCGAGACGTACGAGGCCGCGTGCGCGAGCGCCCCCGCTTTCCGGGACTGCGGCGCGGTCGCCCTGCTCAGCGGCGACGTGGCCACGGCCGTGCGGACCTTCGCGATCGATGGCGGCAGACCGGTCCCCTCCGGGGGCACCGCCACCGCCGACGCCGTCTCCGCCGCCTGGGCCGAGCGCTTCGCCCGCGCGCTGGCCCCGTTGCGCACCGCCGAGGGAGGCTCCGCGGCGCCGTACCGGCCGGCCGCGGCCACCCTGCCCGCCACCGCGAGGCTGCTGGACGAGCTGGGGCTGGCCCGGGCCACCCCGGCCTCCCTGATGGCCCGCTGGGCCGCCGCCACCGACCAGGGGCAGGGCATGGGCGGCCTCGCCGAGATCGTGCTGGGCAGCGGGCGCCGCGGGCCCGTGGGCACCGAGCTCGTCAACGACGGCCCGCACCTGCTCATCGAGGGGCCCGCCGGGAGCGGACGGACCGAGCTGCTGCGGTCGGTGGCCGCTTCGCTGTCCGCGGCCGCCCGGCCCGACCGGCTCGGGCTGCTGCTCCTCGACGGGGCCGGCGGCGAGCGCGGCGACGGGCTGCTGCCCTGCACCGAACTCCCGCACGTCAGCGCCCACCTCGTCGCCTCCGATCCGGTGCGCATGCGGGAGTTCGCGCAGGCGCTGGGCGCGGAGCTGAGGCGCCGCTCCGAACTGCTGGAGGAGATGTCCTTCGCCGAGTGGCACGCCCAGCGGGAACTGTCCGACCGGATGGTCTCGCCCCGCCGGCCCACCGCGGGCGAGCAGCGCGGCGACCTGGACCCCCAGCGCACCGGCACGCTCCGGCTGCGCGCCGCGGCGACCCGTACCGATCCGGCCGGGCCCAGCCCGCTGCCCCGTCTGGTGGTGCTCGTGGACGACCTCGACGCGCTGGTCGCGCCGGGGCTGGGCAGTACCGGCCGGCCGGCCGCCGGCTCGGTGGTCCGCGCACTGGAGGCGGTGGCCCGCGAGGGCGCCCGGCTCGGCGTGCACCTGGTGGCCACCAGCGCCCGCCCGGACCGTACGGCGGACACCGGGCCGGCCCGGCTGACCACCCTGCGCGTCGAGCTCGACGCCCCCGACCAGCCGGGCCCGGGCCGCGGCCTGATCCGGTTCGGGGACGGCCGGACGGTCCCCTTCCAGGCGGGCCGGGTCACCGGCCGGATCCCCCGGACGGCGACCCAGCGGCCGACCGTGGTCCCGGTGGAGTGGGAGCGGATGGGTGATCCGCCGGCCCGCCGCCCGGTACGTGAGCTGGGCAACGGGCCGACGGACCTCGCGCTGCTGGCCAGCGCCCTGGACCGGGCCTCGCACCTGGTCTCGGCGATACCCGTGCTGTTCCCGCCCGCGCCCTGACGCCCGGCCCCGCCCCCGCGACGCCGCGACGCGGTATTGCGGGGGCGCACCGCTCGGCGTAGACCTTGTGGTCCGGGACACACCACGGGCATCGGGGGCAGAACCATGCGCAGGCACGGAACGAGCCGTACGACTCTCACCCGTACGACTCTCACCTGGACGGCGCTCGCCGCGGCGAGCGCGCTCGCACTCACCGCGTGCGGGGACGGCGGGACGAAGGAACCGCAGGGTCCCGAAGGCAGCACGGCCGCACCCCGGGTGCAGTTACCGAAACTGCCCGGCGAGAAGCTGGAGGTCGCCGCGGTCTGGACGGGCCCGGAGCAGGAGAACTTCACCAAGGTCCTGAAGGAGTTCGAGAAGCGGACGGGTGCCACCGTCACCTTCGTCCCGGCCCAGGACCCGATCGTCACCTTCCTCGGCACGAAGATCGCGGGCGGTGCGCCGCCGGACGTGGCGCTGCTCCCGCAGGTCGGGGCGCTGACGGCGGCGGTGGAGAACAAGTGGGCGCAGCCGCTGGGCCCGGAGGCCGCCGCCCAGCTCAATGCGAACTACTCGGCGGGCTGGAGGAAGCTCGGCGCCGTCGACGGCACCCAGTACGGCGTGTACTACAAGGCCGCCAACAAGTCGCTGATCTGGTACAACGCGAAGGCCTTCGAGGCGGCGGGCGTCCAGCCGCCGAAGACCTGGAAGGAACTGATCACGGTGGCGGACACGCTGTCCGCCTCCGGCACACCCGCCTTCTCGGTGGCGGGCGCGGACGGCTGGACGCTCACCGACTGGTTCGAGAACATCTACCTCTCCCAGTCGGGCCCGGAGAAGTACGACCAGCTGGCCAAGCACCGGATCAAGTGGACGGACGACAGCGTCAAGCAGGCGCTGACCACGCTCGGCGAGCTGTTCGGCCGCAAGGACTTCCTGGCGGGCGGGCCGAGCGGGGCGCTGTCCACCGAGTTCCCGAAGTCGGTGACGCAGACCTTCACCGGCGGGGACCGGCCGGCGGCCGCGATGGTCTTCGAGGGCGACTTCGTGGCCGTGAACATCGCGCAGACCGATGCGGAGGTGGGCAAGGAAGCCCTCGTCTTCCCCTTCCCCGCGGTCGGTGAGAAGGCGCCGGTGGTCTCGGGCGGTGACGTGGCGGTCGCGCTGAAGCCGTCGAAGGGCGCGCAGGCGCTGCTGACCTTCCTGGCGTCGCCGGACGCGGCGGAGATCCAGGCCCGGGAGGGCGGTTTCGTCTCCCCGAACCGGGCGGTGAATCCGAGCGCCTACCCCAACGACATCCAGCGCGACATCGCCAAGGCCCTGATCGCCGCGGGCGACGACTTCCGCTTCGACATGTCGGACCAGGCTCCGGCGGCCTTCGGCGGGACCCCGGGCGCGGGTGAGTGGAAAGCGCTCCAGGACTTCCTGGCGAACCCGTCGGACGTGGCGGGCACCCAGGCGAAACTGGAGGCGGACGCGGCCAGGGCCTACGGGAACTGATCCCGTGCCGGCCTCTTCCGCACGGGCCGCGAAAGGCATCCCGGCGCAGGCCCGGCGCCGCCGTCTGATCGCGGCGGCGTTCCTGCTGCCCGCCCTCGTGCTGCTCGGGGCGCTCGTCGTTCACCCGATCGGCTACTCGCTCCACCGCAGCTTCTTCGACCGCTCCGGCGACACCTTCGTCGGCATCGGCAACTACCGGGAGATCCTGAGCGACGGGACGATCCGTACCGCCCTGAAGAACACGGCGGTGTGGGTGGTCCTCGCCCCTGCCACGGCCACCGCCCTGGGCCTGATCTTCGCGGTCCTCACCGAACGGGTGCGCTGGGGGACGGCGTTCAAGCTGCTGGTGTTCATGCCGATGGCGATCTCGATGCTGGCGGCGGGCATCATCTTCCGGCTCGTCTACGACCACGACCCCGACCGGGGGGTCGCCAACGCGGTCTGGGTCGGGGTCCACGACACCTTCGCGGAGTCCTCGGCCTTCCCCAAGGCCCGCCCGGGACGGGACTCGCCGCTCGCGGACGCGGGCGGCGGCGCCCTCGTGACCCGCGAGCCCGCCCGCGCGGGCAGTCCGGTGCTGCTCCCGCTGGTCGGCGTGGCCCCCGAGGCCCTGCCGGAGGGGACCCGGACCGCGGGCAGCTCCGAGGCCGTGCCGGGGAAGGTCACCGGCACGGTCTGGCAGGACTTCACCCGGGGCGGGGGCGGGGCGACGAACGTGGTCGACCCGACCGAGCAGGGCTTCGCCGGGATGCGGATCGAGGCGGTCAGGGACGGCCGGGTGGTCGATACGGCGACGGCCCGCGCCGACGGCACCTTCACCCTGTCCGCGAAGGCCGACGGGGCGCTGCTGCGGCTGCCGGCGGCCAACTTCCGGGAGGCGTACTCCGGGGTGCAGTGGCTCGGCCCGGCGCTCGTCACCCCGGCGGTCATCGGGGCGTACGTATGGATGTGGGCCGGTTTCTCGATGGTGCTGATCGGGGCCGGGCTGGCCGCCGTACCGCGTGAGCTGCTGGAGGCGGCGCGCGTGGACGGGGCGAACGAGTGGCAGGTGTTCCGCAGGATCACCGTCCCGATGCTGGCGCCCGTCCTGGCGGTCGTGGCCGTCACCCTCGTCATCAACGTCATGAAGATCTTCGACCTGGTCTTCGTGATCGCACCCGGCGCGGTCCAGGACGACGCGAACGTGCTCGCGCTCCAGCTGTACCGGACCTCCTTCGGCACGGACGCCGATCCGGGGCTGGGCAGTGCCATCGCCGTGCTGCTGCTGGTGCTGGTGATCCCGGTGATGCTCGTGAACATCCGCCGACTGCGCAAGGAGGGGTCCCGATGAGCCGCCCCGACCGGCCCCGCTCCGCCGGGCGCCTCCGCTCCGCCGGGCGCCCCCGTTTCGCCGAGCGGGCCGCGGGCCGGCTGGCCGGCGGGGCCCTGCGCGTCTTCCTGGTCGTGGCGGCGCTGTTCTGGCTGCTGCCCACGCTCGGGCTGCTGCTCTCCTCCTTCCTCTCCCCCACCGACCTCAACAGCGGCGGCTGGTGGCAGATATTCACCGCGCCCTCGCGGCTGACGGCCGGCAACTACGAGCGGCTGCTCGCGAACGACACCATCACCGCCTCCCTCCTGAACACGTTCCTGATCGCGGTACCGGCCACCCTGCTGGTCCTGGTCCTGGGCGCGTTCGCCGGATACGCCTTCGCCTGGCTGGAGTTCCCCGGCCGGGACTGGCTCTTCCTCCTCGTCGTCGGACTGCTCGTCGTCCCCGTGCAGGTGGCCCTGATCCCGGTCTCCGAACTCTTCGGCTCCATCGGGCTGTTCGAGACCACGGCGGGAGTGGTCCTCTTCCACACCGCCTTCGGGCTGCCCTTCGCCGTGTTCCTGCTGCGCAACTTCTTCGCGGAGATCCCGCGCGAGCTGCTGGAGGCGGCCCGCCTCGACGGAGCGGGCGAACTGCGGCTGTTCGCAAGGGTGGTGCTGCCGCTGGGCGGACCGGCGATCGCCTCGCTCGGCATCTTCCAGTTCCTGTGGGTGTGGAACGACATGCTGGTGGCGCTGGTCTTCGCGGACTCGGCGAACCCGCCCATCACGGTCGCCCTCCAGCAGCAGGTACGGCAGTTCGGGAACAACATCGACGTGCTCGCACCCGGCGCGTTCCTGTCGATGGTGGTCCCGCTCGTCGTCTTCTTCGCCTTCCAGCGGCAATTCGTCTCGGGGGTGATGGCCGGGGCGATCAAGTGAGGCGCCCGTCGGACGCCCTGCGCAGGGCGCCTGACGTGGCCCGTTGACACTGCGTAACCCGAATGCCGCACACCGCGTAACCCGATCGCCACGCCGGGGGTTCCTGGGCCATATGCCCGCGCCGACCCCTGGATGTGCCGTGCCCCGGTTCAGCGTCATCGTGCCCGCGTACAAGGTCCAGGCCTACCTCCAGGAGAGTCTGGACTCGGTCCTGACGCAGTCGTACCCGGATCTGGAGCTGATCGCGGTCGACGACGCCTCCCCGGACGCGTGCGGCGCGATCATCGACGAGTACGCGGCCCGCGACCCCCGGGTGACGGCCGTCCACCTGGCGCACAACCTGGGACCGGGACCGGCCCGCAACGCGGGCCTGGCCCGCGCGAGCGGCGACTACCTGGTCTTCCTCGACGGCGACGACACCCTCGCCCCCGGTGCCCTGCAGGCCATCACCGACCGGCTGAAGGCCACCGGCTCCCCCGACGTCCTGGTCCACGACCACGCGTGCACCTCCTGGTCGGGCGAAGTGGTGCGCAACCGCCTCGCGCACCTGCTGTCCGAGGAGGGCCCGGCCAGCTTCCGGCTCGCCGACCGCCCCGCCCTGCTCTCCCTGCCGACGGTGGCGTGGAACAAGACGTACCGCCGCGAGTACGTGGAGCGCGAGGACCTCTCCTTCCCGCCCGGCTACTACGAGACCACCCCCTGGACCTACCCGGCGCTGCTGGCCGCGGAGTCCGTCGCCGTCCTGGACCGGGTCTGCGTCCACCACCGCCGGCGGCGCACCGGCTCGATCCTGACCACCTCCAGCCGCGGCCACCTCGACGTCTTCGACCAGTACGACCGCCTCTTCGGACACCTCGCCGGGCGGCCGGAGCTGGAGCGCTGGCGCCCCACGCTGTACCGGCGGATGGCCGAGCACTTCTGCAGCATCTACGCGAGCCCGCACCGCCTCCCGCGCGACGCCCGGGCCGAGTTCTTCGACCGGGCCTCCGCCCTGCTGCGCCGCTACCGGACCCCGGGCGGCAGCAGCGCGCTGCCGCTGTCCCTGTCGCGGACCGACCGGATCCGGCACACCCTGATGCGGCTGGGCACCCGGCGCAGCCACCGGCTGCTGTCGGCGCTGCACTCGGCCGGGCCGGCGCTGGGCCGCGTGGCCTCGACCCTGTGGCGGGGGCTGCGGGAGTGCTCGCTGCGGCTGCACTACCGGATCCAGCGGATGCTGCCGCTCCGCCCGGAGCTCGCGGTCTTCACCGCGTACTGGCACGGCGGCTACGCCTGCAACCCGGCGGCGATCGAGGCCAAGCTGCGGGAGCTGGCGCCGCGGATGCGCACCGCGTGGATCTGCGACCCGGCGCACGCCTCGACCCTGCCCCGCGAGACGACGGCGCTGCGCCCGGGCTCGGCGGCGTACTGGACCGCCCTGGCCCGGGCCGGCTATCTGGTCACGAACGTCAACTTCGACCGCTCCCTGGTCAAGCGCCCGGGGCAGGTCCTGCTCCAGACGCAGCACGGCACCCCGCTCAAGCGCGTGGGCCTCGACCTGCAGGACCGCCCGGCCGCCACCCCGACGACGGACTTCGCGGGCCTGCTGCGCGGCGCCGACCAGTGGGACTACCTGCTCTCCTCGAACCGGCACTCCACCCTGGTCTGGGAGAAGGCCGTCCCGGCCTCCTACACGACGCTGGAGTACGGCTACCCGCGCAACGACGTCTTCCACCGTGCGGGTCCGGCCGAGGTGCTGGAGCTGCGCGAGCGCCTCGGCATCCCGGCCGGCTCGACGGTCATCCTGTACGCGCCGACGCACCGCGACTACCGGCGCAGCCGGCCGGACCACCTGGACTTCGAGCGGGTCCTGCGGGACCTGGGCCCGCGCTTCACGCTGCTGGCCCGCGCGCACCTCACCTACGCGGACGCGCCGCCGTCGCCCGGCACCCACCCGCGCCTGATCGACGTCTCCTCGTACCCCTCGGTGGAGGAGCTCGCCCTGGCTTCGGACGCCCTGGTGACGGACTACTCGTCCCTGATGTTCGACTACGCGGCGCTGGACCGGCCGATCGTGATCCACGCGGACGACTGGGAGGCGTACGAGGCGGCCCGGGGCACGTACTTCGACCTGCGGTCGTGCCCGCCGGGGGCGATCGCCCGGACCGAGGACGAGCTGGTGGACATCTTCACCACGGGTCACTGGCAGGGCTCGCGCTCCGCACAGCTGCGGGCGGCCTTCCGGGCACGCTTCTGCACCCACGACGACGGGCACGCGGCGGAACGGGTGGTGCGCCGGGTCTTCCTGGGGCAGACGGCCCCGGTCCCGGCGGTCGTCCCCCTGGCGGACCGCCGCCCCAGCCCCGCGGCCCCCGCGCCGGCGCCCGCCCTGGCCCCCGTCCGGCCGTAGGGCCTCTCGGCGGATGCCTCAGGCGGAGCCGGAGTCCGCCTTCAGGCCCGCCACCACCTGGTGGGCCAGGACGTCCAGGTGCCCGGCCGTCACCGCGTCCCGGACGACCACCTGGCGCCAGTAGAGCGGGCCGATCAGCAGGTCGAGGGCATGGTCCGGGTCGATGCCCGCCGGGAGTTCACCGCGGGCGACCGCGTCCGAGACGATCCCCTCCGCCATGCGGCGCTGCCCGTCGAGCAGCGCCCCGCGCACCGCTTCCGCGATCTCCGGGTTCCGCGCCGCCTCCACGAGCAGGTCGGGGATGACCGCGGAGGCCACCGGGTGCCGCAGCACGTGCGACATGACCTCCAGCAGGGCCCGTACGTCCCCGTACAGCGAGCCCGTCGCGGGCACCGGCAGGCCGTCCACCGCGAAGGCCCCCACCAGGTCCAGCACCAGGTGCAGCTTCGACTTCCACCGCCGGTAGACGGCGGTCTTGCCGACGCCTGCCCGCCGGGCGATGCCCTCGATGGACATCCGCGAGAAGCCGACCGCGGCCAGTTCCTCCACCACCGCGTCGCGGATCGCCTCGGTCACGTCCGCGCGCAGCACGGCGGCCCCGGCGGGGGCTCTTCGGGTGGGGGCGGCGGCAGGGTCCGTGGTCATGGACAGAGCATAGCCGCGCCCCGTCACGACGATACGGTTGCGTTCCGACGCGCCACGCCCTAACCTCGCCGTAGCGACGATACGGACCCGTCCCGACGCAAGACAGCGACGTACTGACCCCCGTCGAAAGCGAACCTGTGACCACCGCGACCGCACCCGAAACCGCGCCCGCGTCCTCCGCGGAACTCGCGCAACTCGCCGCCGCCCACGGACTCACCCTCAGCGGCGCCCGTCCCACGCTCCCCCGCTACATCGCCGAGCTCTGGGACCGCCGCCACTTCGTGACCGCGTACGCGACCGCCCGCATGCAGGCCACGTACAGCACGGCCAGGCTCGGCCAGCTCTGGCACCTGGTGACCCCGCTCCTGAACGCGGCCGTCTACTACTTCATCTTCGGCATCGTGATGAAGGCCAGCCACGACGTGCCCGACTACGTGCCCTTCCTGATCACCGGCATCTTCGTCTGGGACTTCATCGGCAGCTCCGTCAACGCCGGCACCCGCTCCGTCCACAGCAACCGCGGCCTGGTCCGCGCCCTGCACTTCCCGCGCGCGAGCCTGCCCATCTCCACCGTCGTCCAGCTCTTCCAGCAGCTGCTCGTCACCATGGGCGCCCTGGTCGTCCTGCTGCTGGCCTTCGGCCAGCGGCCCGCCTGGTCCTGGTTCCTGGCCGTCCCGGCCCTCCTGCTGATGGCCGTCTTCGCCGCCGGCTGCGCGATGGTCATGGCGCGCATCGGCAGCAAGAGCCCGGACGTCAGCCAGCTGATGCCCTTCGTCCTGCGCACCTGGATGTACTCCTCGGGCGTCATGTGGTCCATCGACCAGATGCTGAAGTCCGACCACCTGCCGCACTGGGTGCTGATGGTGCTCAAGCTCAACCCCGCGGCCGTCTACATCGACCTGATGCGCTTCGCGCTGATCGACAGCTTCGACGCGCACTCGCTCCCGCCCCACGCATGGCCGCTGGCCATCGGCTGGGCCCTGCTCGCCGGGGTCGGCGGTTTCATCTGGTTCTGGAAAGCAGAAGAGGAGTACGGCCGTGGCTGACACCGCGACGAAGACCGCCACCCGGGTGCCCACCGTGATCGCCGACGGGGTCCACGTCATCTACAAGGTCCACGGCTCGGGCGCCCGCAAGGGCGGAGCCACCGCCGCACTCAGCCGGGTCTTCTCCCGCAGGCCGTCCCCCGGCGTCAAGGAGGTGCACGCCGTCAAGGGCGTCACCTTCACCGCGTACAAGGGCGAGGCCATCGGCCTGATCGGCTCCAACGGCTCGGGCAAGTCCACCCTGCTGGCCGCCATCGCGGGCCTCCAGCCCATGGCCCGCGGCCGGATCTACTCGCACGGCCGGCCGTCCCTGCTGGGCGTCAACGCCGCCCTGATGAACGACCTGACGGGCGAGCGCAACGTCGTCCTCGGCGGCCTCGCGATGGGCATGTCCAAGCAGCAGATCCGCGAGCGCTACCAGGGCATCGTCGACTTCTCCGGCATCAACGAGAAGGACGACTTCATCTCCCTGCCCATGCGGACCTACTCCTCCGGCATGGGCGCCCGGCTGCGCTTCTCCATCGCCGCCGCCAAGGACCACGACGTCCTGATGATCGACGAGGCCCTGGCCACCGGCGACGCCGCCTTCCAGCGCCGCAGCCAGGCCCGCATCGAGGAACTCCGCGAACGCGCCGGCACCGTCTTCCTCGTCAGCCACGGCATCAACACGGTCCGCGAGACCTGCGACCGCGCGATCTGGCTGGAGGCCGGGGTCCTGCGCATGGACGGCCCCTCCGGCGAGGTCTGCGCCGCCTACGACGCCTTCACGCGCCGCTAGGCCGTCCACGGGGACGGGGCGGGGACGGATGGAATCCGCTGGACCGGCGGCCCGCCCGCGCCGAGCATGATCCTCATGGTGAACTGGGACGACCTGCCCGACGAGGCACGTGCACAGGCGGACGCACACCTCCTGCGCGGACACTTCCTGCCCGCCGTCAAAGCGGTCCGGGATGCCTGCCCACCGCCCGGGCCGGGGCTGGTGGAGGCCCAGGAACTCCTCCACGCCCGCCGCGCCGCCCTGTTCGCCCCGCCGCGCGCCCCCGAGGACCCGCTCGACCCCGATTCCCTGGCCGCCCGCGCCTCGGCCCTCCCGGGCCGGATCCTGGCCGTCACGGCCGTATGGGCCGAGGACCCCGCCGACGGCTCGTACGTCGAACTCCGCGCGGTCCTCGACACACCCCCCGGCGAGGCCGTCCTCGCGACCGTCCGCAACCGCCCCCGCCCGCCCTACGAGATCGTCCGCGCCCGGGAGGCCGGCCGCGCGCTCGCCGGCCGCCTCGGCGTGGTCTTCTCCTTCCCCGACCCGGAACCGGGGCCCGCCCCCACTGAACGGGCCGGGCCCGGGACCAAGA
>NZ_JBSGXU010000186.1:0-15662 GCF_053610205.1 Streptomyces sp. NPDC054932
GCCACGGGGTGACCGTGGCCGACGGGGGCCCTTTCCGTCATGCGGACGGGTCAGTGTGCGGCGGCGTCCTGGGTGATCCCGAGAGCCGCGGCGTACTGGGCGACGGCCAGCTTGCCGAGCGCGCCGTAGGCGCCGAGCACCTCGGCGGTGGCGCAGTCGGCCTCCTTGCACGCGGTGTCGAGCAGCCCGTCGGCGGCCTCCGGGCCGATCAGGTACGGGGCGAGCGCGAGCAGCGTGGAGCCCTCGCGGCGCAGCTGCTCGGCGACCGCGGCCACCGAGCCCTCCTGGTCGAGCGCGGCCGCCTTGACGGGCACGGCGAGCCGGGCGGCGAGCAGCATGCCCGTGATCCCGGCGGCCTGGACGGCTTCCTCGCCACCGGTGGTGGCCAGGACGATGCCGTCGGCGGCGGTGGTCACGGTGAAGAGCCGGGCGCGGTCGGCGCGGGCCAGGCCCGCCTCGGACAGCCGCACGTGCAGGCCCTCGGCGAGCAGCGGGTGCGGGCCGAGCACGTCGGCCAGCTCGGCGGCGGCCGAGGAGTCCATCAGTGCCTGGCGGATCCGCCGGAGCAGATCGCCGTCGGGGCCGGCCAGCAGCGGTACGACCACGGCGTCCGGGCCGGTCGGCGCCGGCACCTCGTGGCCGGCGGCGCGGGCGAACTCCGCGCGCGCGACGCGCTCGGTCGCGACGGCGGTCAGCACGCCGGACAGGGACGGGAACTCGGAATCGTCGGCACCCTCGAGGAAGCCGATCCGGGCGTCGAGGCCCGGCAGCTCGGAGCGGCCGATGCTGATGATCTCTTCCGCGAGCCCTCGCGAGGCGGCCGAGGGGGCACCGGGCACGGCGAGCACCAGCGCGGGCGCGCCCTCGGGCGCCACCGCGGGCTCGGGCCGGCGGTGCCGTCCGGTCTGGCGGGGTCGCGGCATTCGTACGGGCAGGCCATTTGCGGGCCCAGTGGGGGAGCTCATGGCGCCGCATGCTACTGGCTTGCCGGAACAGGGTGTTCGGGCAGGGCCTTGTAGCGTGGCATCTGTCCGCATTTATCCGGTGAATGGTTGACGCGTTCAACTGACGGACCGCGAGCACGGGTTCACGGACCGTGCAGCCCCGGCCTCGGTGGCCATCATCGGACGAACATCGGAACGGACATGATTCGATCATCGGAAGAGAGGTGCGCGGCCGGGCCCTGTGCGCCAGTAGAGTGACGTGTTGTGGCAGCTCTACCGTTGAACCAACTTGTCGAGCCCGGATGGGCGAACGCGCTGGAACCCGTGGCCGGGAGGATCGCCGCGATGGGTGACTTCCTGCGCGCGGAGATCGCGGCGGGCCGTACCTATCTGCCGGCGGGGGCGCACGTGCTGCGCGCGTTCCAGCAGCCCTTCGACGAGGTGCGCGTCCTCATCATGGGACAGGACCCGTACCCGACCCCGGGGATGGCCATCGGGCACAGCTTCGCGGTCGCGCCGGAGGTCAGCCCCCTGCCCGGCAGCCTGGAGAACATCTTCCGGGAGATGCACACGGACCTCGGACTGCCGCGTCCCTCCAACGGTGACCTGACGCCCTGGACCCGGCAGGGAGTGCTGCTGCTGAACAGGGCGCTCACCACGGCCCCCCGCAAGCCCGCGGCCCACCGGGGCAAGGGCTGGGAGGAAGTGACGGAGCAGGCCATCCGGGCCCTGGTCGCGCGCGGCAAGCCGCTGGTGTCCGTGCTGTGGGGGCGCGACGCGCGCAATCTGCGGCCGTTCCTCGATGGCTTCCCGGCGATCGAGTCCGCCCACCCCTCCCCGATGTCGGCGGACCGCGGCTTCTTCGGATCCCGGCCCTTCAGCCGCACCAACGAGCTCCTGGTCCGTCAGGGCGCCCAGCCGGTGGACTGGCAGCTGCCCTAGGGGGTGTCCGCGGGCGGTCGGCGCCCCCGATGTGCCGGACGTACGCAGACCCTTGACAATCCGACCTGGGGTGAAGAACATAGTCCTCACATTGGAAAGCTTGTGCCCTTCGGGCGCCACTGAGGCGCCGGCCCGACGCTCGCCGTCGGAGATGGCGGCCCTTTCCAAACCCACGACTCTCATGAACGGCCCGGTGACCCCGGGCCGTTTTTTCGTCTCCGGAGGGGAACAGAGAACATGGCCAACGGAGCCGGAAGGACCGCGATCGTCACGGGAGCCACCAGCGGCATCGGTCTGGCGATCGCCAACCACCTCGGTGGGCTGGGATACCGGATCTTCCTGTGCGCCCGGACCGCGGACGGCGTGGAGCGGACGGTCGAACAGCTGCGTGCGCAGGGCTACGAGGCCGCCGGCACCGCGTGCGACGTCCGCTCGGCCGAGGACGTCCGGGCGATGGTGACCGCCGCGGTCGAGCGGTACGGCAGCATCGACGTCCTCGTCAACAACGCCGGGACCGGAGGCGGCGGAGTCACGGCGGACCTCACCGACGAGGCGTGGTTCAACGTCATCGACACGAACCTCAACAGCGTCTTCCTGATTACGCGGGACGTGCTCTCGGTCGGCGGGATGCGCGACAAGAGCTGGGGCCGGATCGTCAACATCGCCTCCACCGCCGGGAAGCAGGGCGTCGTGCTGGCGTCCCCCTACTCCGCCTCGAAGCACGGCGTCGTCGGATTCACGAAGTCCCTCGGGAACGAACTGGCCAGGACCGGCATCACCGTGAACGCGGTCTGCCCGGGGTACGTGGAGACGCCGATGGCGGAGCGCGTGCGCAGCGGCTACGCGCGGGCCTGGGAGACCACCGAGGAGGACATCCTGCAGAGGTTCGAGGCGAAGATCCCGCTCGGCCGCTACTCGACCGTGGACGAGGTGGCGGGAATGGTCGGCTACCTCGTCAGTGACACGGCCGCCTCGGTGACCTCGCAGGCCATCAATGTGTGCGGCGGTCTGGGCAACTTCTGAGCCCTGGAGGGAAGTCGAACGCCGACGGACCCCGGCGAGGTCACCGTCGACGTCCGGGCCGCGTCACGGCCGCTCGGGAGTGCGCGTCTCGCGGTACTCGCCGGCGAGCAGCGAAGTGAGGGTGCCGCGCATGTCCTTGAGGAATCCCTCGAACTGTTCGATGAGTTCCGGCGGATACTGGGCCATCAGCGCGGTGAGACTGTCCGAGAAGGGCTGGAAGAACTCCGAGGCGGGCCTGCCGATCTCCGGGCTGCTGCGCAGGGTCACCACCCTCCGGTCGGTGTGCTCCCCACGGGTCCTGACGATGTGGCCGGCCTTCTCCAGACGGTCCACCAGCGCCGTCGTGGCGCCCGAGGTCAGTGAAACGCGCTCGCTGAGACGCGCGAGGGACAGCGGGGCGTTCTGGTCCTCCGCGTAGAGGATCTCCACCAGCGCGGCCGCGTCCGTGGAATGCAGACCCAAATGGCTGGCGAATCTGCGCGTGAATTCCGTGTAATTGGCACCCCAGGATCTGAGCTCATTCAGGATTCGCGCGCTCTGTTCCGCAGCCTGTGAAATCTCTGTTTCCTTCATCGAGTTACCCCTCATTCTCGCTGTGCTGCGCGTTCATGATGCGCACGCATTTCCCCAAGGATATAGCACCGCGTGCAAGGCCCCTGTGGGGCATCGCGGGCCGACGGAGGGCCGTACGCATGATGGCGCGGATAGTAGCCGACTGGGCCGTGGCCGCGGAGTCCCGCGAAGACCTGGACGCTCCGCTCTTTCCGGAAGAAGTGGCCGTTCTGGCCAGGGCCGGGAAGAAGCGCCGGGCGGAGTTCACCACCGTGCGCGCATTGGCCCGGGGGGCACTGGCCCGGCTCGACGTGGAGCCGGGCCCCATCCTGCCCGGGGTGAAAGGGCAGCCGCGCTGGCCGGCAGGTGTACGCGGAAGCATGACCCACTGCGAGGGCTACCGGGCCGCGGTGGTGGCACGCGCGGCGGACGGCATGGCCGTGGGCATCGATGCGGAGCCCAATGCGCCGCTGTCCGACGGCGCACTGGCCGCCATCACGGTCGGTGCCGAGGACCGGCACATCGGGGAGCTGCGCTCCCGGTCACCCCATGTGCAGTGGTGCCGCATGCTGTTCAGCGCCAAGGAAGCCGTCTACAAGACCTGGTTTCCGCTGACCGGAATCCGAATCGGCTTCCGTGACGCTCAGATCACCTTCGAACCCGAAAGCGGCCGGTTCTCCGCCCGTATTCTGCGGCCCCTCCCCGATCTCCCGGAGGCGGGAAACCTCAGCACATTCAATGGCCGCTGGGCTGCCGATGAGCAGCTCATTGCCACCTCTATATGCATTCCCGAAATCGGCCGGTGAGCCGGCCGTCGCACAAGGAGGATTTCTCGTGAAGTACACGGCATTTCTCGGCGTCCGATTCGAACCCGAATGGTTCCTCATGGATCCCGCCGAACGCGACGGGTTCGAGTCCGAGCACGTCTTCCCGATCCTTGGGAAGCATGCCCAGTTCCTCCACATTCGCCCGTTCCGTGCGGCGGCTTTCGGCGCCCGCCACACCAACTTCTTCCTCGTGCATTTCGATGACGTACCGGCCTACAACGGTCTCGTCGAGGAGCTGCGCGAATCCCCTCTGATGGCCAGGCGATTCGTCAGCATCACCGACAACTTCATCGGAATGGAAGAGACCTACCAGGCATGAGCAATCGCGATGCGCCGGTGATCGTGGCCGGAGCGGGGCCGACCGGCCTCATGCTGGCCGGGGAGCTCCGGCTCGGCGGAGCCGAAGTGATCGTCGTCGACCGGCTGACCGAGCCCGTCACCGAGTCCCGCGGTCTCGGATTCACCGCCCGGGCCACCGAAGTGTTCGCCCAGCGCGGCCTGTTGGACCACTTCACGAATCCCGAGATCAGCACCAAGGGGCATTTCGGCGGCATCCCCATGGACTACGACGTGCTGCCCGACGGGCACTTCGGCGTGCGCAACGTCGAACAGACCGAGACCGAGGGCGTACTGGAGCGGTGGGCCACCGCACTGGGCGCGACGATCCTGCGCGGCCACGAGATCACCGGCGTGCGGCAGACGGACGACCTGGTCGAGATCACGGTGGCCGGGCCGGACGGCGCCCGCGTGCTCCGCGCCTCCTACCTCGTCGGCGCCGACGGCGGTCGCAGCACCGTACGGAAGGCCGCCGGCTTCGATTTCCCCGGCCACGACGCCACCCGCGAGATGTTCCTCGCCGACATCGCGGGCGCCGGGATCCGGCCGCGGTTCCTCGGTGAGCGGGTGACCGGCGGAATGGTCATGGCCGCCGCACTCGGCGGGGGCGTGGACCGGATCATCGTCTGCGAACACGGCACCCCACCGCGCGAACGCACGGAACCGCCCGGCTTCGGCGAGGTGGCGGGCGCCTGGGAGCGGCTCACCGGCGAGGACATCGGCCACGGCGAGGCCCGGTGGATCAGCTCCTTCACCGATGCCTCCCGGCTCGTCACCGAATACCGCCGCGGAAGGGTTCTGCTGGCCGGCGACGCCGCCCACATCCATCTGCCGGCGGGCGGCCAGGGCCTCAGCGTCGGGGTGCAGGACGCGGTGAATCTCGGCTGGAAGCTCGCCGCGGTCGTGACCGGCCGCAGCGATCCGTCCCTGCTCGACACCTACCACCGGGAGCGCCACCCCGTGGGTGAGCGCGTCCTGACCAACACCCGGGCCCAGGGGCTCCTCTACCTCGGCGGCAGCGAGGTGGAGCCGCTGCGCGCCGTGCTGGGCGAACTGCTGCGCGACGAGGCCGTCGGCCGGCACCTCGCCGGCATGGTCAGCGGCCTCGACATCCGCTACGACCTCGGCCCCGGAACACACCCGCTGCTCGGGATGCGGATGCCCGATTGCGATCTGCTGACCGGTGCGGGTCCCACGACGGCCGCACGGCTGCTGCACCCCGCACGCGGCGTGCTGCTCGACCTCGCCGACGACCCCGCACTGCGCCGCACGGCCGAGGAGTGGGCGGACCGCGTCGACGTGCTGACGGCGGTCTGCGAGGACCGGCGGCTCACCGGCACCGGCGCGCTGCTGCTGCGGCCCGACGGGCACGTCGCCTGGGCGGCGCCCGACGACGCAGACCTTCCGGACGCGCTCGGCCGGTGGTTCGGGCCGCGGTGTCCGCGGACGGCGGAGCACGCGCCCCATCAGTGACGGCCCCGACGCCGGGCCCGTAACAGGAAACGAGGAAGAACCGATGCACAGCACCCTGATCGTCGCCCGACTGGCGCCGACCTCGACCGACGACGTCGGAAAGCTCTTCGCGGACTTCGACCGCACGGACATGCCGCACCGCATGGGAACGGTGCGCAGGCAGCTCTTCAGCTACCAGGGCCTGTACTTCCACCTCCAGGACTTCGAGTCCGACGACGGCGGCGAGCGGATCGCCGCGGCACGCTCGCACCCGCTCTTCGTCGGGATCAGCGAGGACCTGGGCAAGCACATCACCGCATACGACCCCGCCACGTGGCGATCGCCCGCCGATGCCATCGCGCAGCGGTTCTACCACTGGGAGCAGTAGTCATGGGAGAGGAAGTCCTGATGGAAGTCGCCCCGTTCACCATCGCCGACCTCAAGAGGATCCTGCTCGGCGCCGCGGGCGCGGACGAGAGCGTCGACATGGACGGCGACATCCTCGACGCGCTGTTCACCGACCTCGGATACGACTCGCTCGCGCTGCTGGAAACGGCCGCAGTGATCTCCCGCGAATACGGCATCGAGCTGTCCGACGATGCCGTGACCGCCGTCACCACCCCCCGCGGCTTCCTCGAGCTGGTCAATTCCGCCTGAGAACACCATTCCCCGAACGAGCAGGGAGGCACGATGTCCGGACCGCAGGTCCACGAAGTCGAGCACGAGATCACGATCGCCGCGCCCGCGAAGGCCGTGTACCAGCTTCTCCTGGAGGTGGAGAACTGGCCGCAGATGTTCCCGCCGAGCGTTCATGTCGAGCGCCTCGAAGTGAACGGCGAGCACGAACGGATACGGATCTGGGCCACGGCGAACGGCGAGGCGAAGACCTGGACCTCCCGTCGGCGGCTGCTGCCGGCCGACGGCCGGATCGATTTCCGGCAGGAGGTGTCCAGCCCTCCCGTCGCCGCGATGGGCGGTGCCTGGATCGTCGAGGCCCGGGGGGACGAGCGCTGCCGTGTGCGGCTGCTGCACGACTACCGCGCCGTCGACGACGATCCGACCGCGCTGGAGTGGATCGCCGCCGCGGTCGACCGCAACAGCCACGCGGAGCTGGAGGCACTGAGGGCCCACGCGGAGACCGGCCCCGACGCCCCCGGGACACCGATGTCCTTCGAGGACGCGACCCAGATCGCCGGCAGGGCGCAGGACGTCTTCGACTTCATCGACGAGGCACACCTGTGGGACCGGCGCCTTCCGCACGTCGCACGGGTGAAGCTGCAGGGCGAGGACGGGCTGCAGCTCCTCGAGATGGACACCCGCGCACCCGACGGGACCCTGCACACCACCCGATCGGTGCGCGTGTGCCTGCCTCCGGGCCGCATCGTCTACAAGCAGACCGGGCTGCCCGCGTTGTTGACGCTGCACACCGGTCAGTGGCGCTTCGAGGAGAACGCCGAGGGCGTGCTGGCCACCTCGCAGCACACCGTCGTCATCAACGAGGCCGCCATCACGGCCGTCCTCGGTGAGGGCGCGGGGATCGACGAGGCACGCAGCGCGGTCCGCAAGGCACTCGGCACCAACAGCCTGAGCACGCTGGCCCATGCCAAGGCCCACGCCGAGGGCCGTTCATGACCGGGCGCACCGGCGTTCCGGGGCCGCAGTGATGACGCCACGTCACACCGCCTCGGCCACGCAGGTGCTGGTCGTCGGGGCCGGCCCCGTCGGGCTCCTGCTGGCGGGCGACCTCGGGCAGTACGGCGTGCGCGTGGTGCTCGCCGACACGCTGGCCGAGCCCATGACCGAGTCACGCGCCTCACAGCTGGGCGCCGGCACGATGGAACTCCTCGACCAGCGGGGGCTCGTGGAGGACTTCGGCGGTCTGGAACACGAGCCGGCCGGCCACTTCGGCGGCCTGCCCTTCGACGCGCGCACCGCCGCGAGCAGGTGGGCGGGCAACTGGAAGGTGCCCCAGTTCCGCACCGAGGCGGTGCTGGGCGCCCGCGCCCTCGCGTCGGGGGTGGACCTGCGGCGCGAGCACGAGCTGCGCGGGCTCGACGTCACCGCGAACGGGGTCGTGGCGGAGTTCCGCACGCCCTCCGGTCCCCGCACCGTTCGCGCCGATCACGTGGTGGGCTGCGACGGCGCCGAGAGCACGGTGCGCGCCCTCGCGGGCTTCGGGTTCGCCGGGAGCGCCGCCGAGCGCGAGCTGCTGCGCGCCGACGTGGTCGGGATCCACGTGCCCGAGCACCGGTTCGCGCGCTTCGAGCGCGGCTTCGCCGCCTCCTCGCGACGGGCCGACGGCGTGACGCGCGTGATGGTCCAGGTGTCCGGACGGCCCCCGGTACCGCGCACGGGCCCGCCGTCGTTCGACGAGGTCGCGCAGGCCTGGGAGACGGTCACGGGCGAGGACATCTCCAGCGGCACCCCGATCTGGCTGGACGCCTTCGACGACGCCTGGGCGCAGGCCACCCGGTACCGTCTCGGCCCCGTGCTGCTCGCGGGCGACGCCGCCCACGTGCACATGCCGATCGGCGGCCAGGCCCTGGGCCTCGGCCTGCAGGACGCGGCCAACCTCGGGTGGAAGCTCGCGGCGCAGGCGCACGGCTGGGCCCCGCCCGGCCTGCTCGACAGCTACCACGACGAGCGCCACCCCGTGGGCAGCCGGGTCCTGGACAACGTACGGGCGCAGGCGATGCTGCAGTTCGGCGGGACCGCCACCGAGCCGGTGCGCCGGGTGCTCGCCGAGCTCCTGGCCCGGCCCGAGCTCGCGGCCCCGTTCGCCGGCCTGGTGAGCGGACTCGACGTGCGCTACGACGTCGGCTGCGAGGGCTCCGCGCTGCTGGGCGCGCGGATGCCCGACGTCCGGATCACCGCGGACCGTACCCGGACGACCGTCGCCCGCCTGCTGCGCGAGGGGCGGGGCGTCCTGCTCGATCTGACCGGGCGCGGAGCGTACTCCGGAGAGCTGCTGGCCGCGGCCGCGGGCTGGACCGACCGCATCCGCTTCGTGGGCGGCAGCTCCGCTTCGGTCCTCACCGAGGGCGCCGCGTTCCTGCTGCGGCCGGACGGCCACGTGGTGTGGACCGACCGGGCCACCGTGCCGCTGCGGGACGCGCTGCGCCGCTGGTTCGGCGAGCCCGGGGCGCTCGCCCGCCCGGCCTGACCCACTCCATCCGGCTGCCCTCCGAGGGCGGCCCCCAGCATGCCCGGATTCACCTGTCTGCCGTTTCTGTGGAGGGAAAGACGATGAGGCGACGCGTGGTCATCACCGGTGTCGGAGTACTGGCACCAGGAGGTGTCGGCACCAAGAATTTCTGGTCCCTGATCAGTGAGGGACGCACGGCGACGAGGACGCTGTCGCACTTCGATCCCGCCCCGTACCGCTCGCGGATCGCGGCCGAGATCGATTTCCACCCGACGGACCACGGCCTGCGCGCACAGGAGATACGCCGCATGGACCGCGCGGCACAGTTCGCCGTGGTCTGCGCGCGGGAGGCCGCTCTCGACAGCGGACTCGAGTGGTCCGGGATCGCCCCGCACCGGATCGGCGTGACCATCGGCAGCGCCGTCGGGGCCACCACCAGCCTGGAGGACGAGTACCGGGTGGTGAGCGACGACGGGGCGGCGCACCTCGTCGACCACACCTACGCCACACCGCACCTGTACGACTACCTGGTGCCGAGCTCGTTCGCCACCGAGGTGGCCTGGGCGACCGGTGCCGAGGGACCGAGCACGGTGATCTCCACCGGCTGCACGTCGGGCATCGACGCCGTCGGCCACGCGGTCGAGCTGATCCGCGAAGGCACCGCCGACGTGATGATCACCGGCGCGACCGAGGCCCCGATCTCACCCATCACGGTCGCCTGCTTCGACGCGATCAAGGCCACCAGCGTGCACAACGACGACCCCGAGCACGCGTCGCGGCCCTACGACAGCACCCGCAACGGCTTCGTGCTCGGCGAGGGCGCCGCGGTGTTCGTGCTGGAGGAGTACGAGAGCGCACGACGGCGCGGCGCGACGGTCTACGCCGAGATCGTCGGCTACGCCAACCGCAGCAACGCCTACCACATGACCGGACTGCGGGCCGACGGCGCCGAGATGGCCGAGGCGATCACCGCGGCGCTCGACGAGGCACGCCTCGACCCGACCGACCTCGACTACGTCAACGCCCACGGATCCGGCACCAAGCAGAACGACCGGCACGAAACCGCGGCCTTCAAGCGCAGCCTGGGCGCGCACGCCTACCGGGTGCCGGTCAGCTCCATCAAATCGATGGTGGGCCACTCGCTCGGGGCGATCGGTTCGATCGAGATCGCCGCCTCCGCGCTGGCGATCAAGCACGACGTGGTGCCGCCCACCGCGAACCTGCACCACCAGGACCCCGAACTCGATCTCGACTACGTGCCCTTGACGGCCCGCGACTGGCGGACCGACCGCGTGCTCACCGTGGGCAGCGGATTCGGTGGGTTCCAGAGCGCGATGGTGCTGTCCCGTCCCGAGAGGAACGCCGTATGAGTGCCATAGGGGTAACCGGCATCGGAGCCGTCGCGCCGAACGGCATGGGCACCGACGCGTACTGGAAGTCCACCGTTGAAGGGGTGAGCGGCATCGCCGAGGTCAGCCGCTTCGACCCGTCGGGATACCCGGCGAAGCTGGCCGGCGAGGTGTCGTTCGACGCCGCCGCGCACCTGCCGAGCCGGCTGATCCCGGCGACCGACCACATGACCCGGCTGTCGCTGGTCGCCGCGGCCTCGGCCCTGGACGACGCGGGCGTGCAGCCCTCCGAACTGCCGGACTTCAGCGCCGGGGTGATCACGGCGAGCTCCGCGGGAGGCTTCGAGTTCGGCCAGCGCGAGCTGGAGAACCTCTGGAGCAAGGGACCCAAGTACGTCAGCGCGTACCAGTCCTACGCATGGTTCTACGCCGTCAACTCCGGCCAGATCTCCATCCGGCACGGGATGCGGGGCCCCAGCGGCGTGGTCGTCAGCGACCAGGCCGGCGGCCTGGACGCCATCGCCCAGACCCGGCGGCAGATCCGCAAGGGCACCAGGCTGATCATCTCGGGAGGCGTGGACGGCTCGCTCTGCCCCTGGGGCTGGGTCGCGCAGATGGCCGGCGACCGGATGAACACGTCGGACGACCCCGCACGCGCCTACCTCCCCTTCGACCGGAGGGCCGCCGGGCACGTGGCCGGCGAGGGCGGGGCGCTGCTCGTGATGGAGGAGGTGGCCGCCGCCCGGCAGCGGGGCGCGGAGGTGTACGGCGAGATCGCCGGGTACGGCGCCACGATGGACCCGAAACCGGGCAGCCCCCGGGAACCGGGCCTGCGCCGGGCGATCCGGACCGCCCTGGACGACGCGGGCGTCTCCCCGGACGAGGTGGACGTGGTCTTCGCCGACGGAGCCGCCGTGCCCGAGCTCGACCGGGTCGAGGCCGACGCGATCAACGCCGTGTTCGGCGCCCGCCGGGTGGCCGTCACCGCCCCGAAGACGATGACCGGCCGACTGGCGGCCGGAGCCGCGTCGCTCGACGTGGCGGCCGCGCTGCTGTCGATCCGCGACGGGGTCATTCCGCCGACCGTCCATGTCGCGTGTGCCCCGGAGTACGGCATCGACCTGGTCACCGGCGCGGCGCGCGAGGCACGGGTGCGCACCGCGCTCGTCCTCGCACGGGGCCACGGCGGCTTCAACTCCGCGGTCGTGGTCCGCGCGGCACGGTGACCGCCGCGACCGCTGTGACGGTCGTCCGCACCGCGGCCGATCTCCCCGCCCTCCATGACGTCCGGGCGCCCGGCCCGGCCGTCGACGACCACCGGGAAGGAACCGGAACATGACCAGGAGATTCTCGATCGAGGACCTCAAGCGCATCCTCCGCGAGGGAGCGGGCGGCGCGAGCGAACTCGAGGGCGACATCCGCAACGCCGGCTTCGAGGACCTCGGATACGACTCGCTCGCCCTGCTGGAGACCGGCAGCAGGATCGGCCGGGAGTACGGCCTGGAGTTCGAGGACACGGCCTTCGCCGACGTCGAGACCCCGCAGGACTTCGTCGACGTCGTCAACACCCACCTGCTGTCGACCTCCGCCCACGGCTGACCCACCGACCAGGGAGATCAGAATGGCGATCACCACCATTCCCCGCAGCGACATCGACCCCTACAGCGACGCGTCGATCCTGTCGCCCTACGAGGACTACCGGCGGCTGCGCGACCTGGGCCCCGTGGTCCGGCTGGAGGCCCACGAGGTCTTCGCCGTGGCCCGGTACCGCGAGGTCTACGATGCGCTGCACGACCACACGACCTTCTCCTCGGCGTCCGGCGTGGGCCTGACCGAGACGCTCAACAAGGCGCAGAAGGGCAGCAGTTTCACCAGTGATCCGCCCTATCACGACCATGTGCGCGGTCTGGTGGCCCGGCACCTGAAGCCGAAGGCCCTGGAGCAGTTCCACGACTACATCGAGGGCTGGGCGGCCCGGCTCGTCGACGAACTCGTCGAGAAGGGCACGTTCGACGCGGTCACCGATTTCGCGCAGGCCTTTCCGCTGGCCGTCGTGCCCGATCTGCTCGGCTGGCCGGTGGAGGAGGGCAAGGAGCGCCTGCTGGACTGGGCGACCGCCGGCTTCAACGCGTTCGGGCCGCTCAACGAGCGGACCATGTCCGGTTTCCCGCTCCTCAAGGAGATGTCCGAGTTCCTGCAGCGGATGTCGGTCCCCGGGAACCTGCGGCCGGGCAGCTGGGGCGCGCAGCTCGTGAGCGACGCGAAGGACGGCAGGATCGAGGAGTACCTGCTGCCCGGCCTGCTCGGGGACTTCCTCGCCCCCTCGATGGACACCTCCGTCAGTGCGCTGTCCAGCATGCTGTGGCTGTTCGGATCGCATCCGGAGCAGTGGAGCCAGGTCCGCGCGGACGAGGCGCTCATCCCGAAGGCGTTCAACGAGATCATCCGCATCGAGTCGCCGCTGCGCGGCTTCACCCGGCTGGTCACCCGGGAGCGGGAGCTGGGCGGGGTCCTCCTGGAGCCCGATACGCGCGTCCTGCTGCTGTACGGCTCCGCCAACCGCGACGAGCGTCACTGGACCGACCCGGACACCTTCGACATCCACCGGCCCGGGGTCGCACAGCACGTCGGCTTCGGCCACGGCATCCACGGCTGCGTGGGCCAGGCGCTCTCCAGGCTGGAAGGGCACGCGCTGCTGAAGGCGCTGTCCACGCGGGTCCGTTCGATCGAGATCGGCGAGCCCACCTGGCGGCTGCACAACACGATCCGCGGAATCGCGTCCCTGCCGGTGACGCTGCGGACGTGATCCCCAGGACGGCGGGGCGGCCGGTCATGAAGCTCGTCGTCGACCGGAGCCGCTGCGAGGGGCACGGGCTGTGCCACGCCGTGGCACCGGACCTGATCCGCGTCGACGAGGGCTACGCGGAGCTGCTCCACGACGGTGACGTACCGACGCACCAGCAGGGCGCCGCCGTGCGCGCGGCGCGGACGTGTCCCATCGCGGCGCTCAGGGTGACCTGAGCGCCGCCCGCTTCGACAAGGAGGGTGGTGGCGAAGATGAGCAGGACGGCCTTCGTGTTTCCCGGCCAGGGTTCGCAACGCGTGGGTATGGGCCGGGAACTCGCCGAACGGCACCCGCAGTTCCTCGACTCGCACTACCGGGTCGCCGACGAGATATTGGGCATCCCGCTGACCGGGCTGTGCTGGCAGGGCCCGGCCGCGGAGCTGGGCGCCATGCCGGTGACCCAGCCCGCGGTGTTCCTGACCAGTGTCGTCGCCCACGAGGTGCTCCGCGGCCACGGGGTCGTGCCCGACGTCGTGGCCGGCCACAGCCTCGGGGAGTTCGCGGCGATGGTCGCGGCCGGAGTACTGGAGTGGACCGACGGCCTGCGGCTCGTCCGGCTCCGCGGTCAGCTGATGGAGTCGGTCAATCGCCGGATCCCGGGCAGCATGGGAGCCGTCATCGGCATCGCGCCGGCCGAGCTGGAGGACCTGTGCGCCCGCGCCGCTGCCGAGACCGGCGAGGTGGTCGAGATCGCCAACCACAACGACCACCGCCAGATGGTGGTGTCCGGCCAGACCGGGGGAGTGGCCCGACTGCTCGAACTCGCCGAACGGGCCGGAGCGGAGCGGGTGCTGACGCTGGACGTGGGCGGCGCGGCGCACTGCAGCCTGCTGTCCGGCATCGAGGCGGAGTTCGCCGACGCCCTCGAGGCGTTCGAGCTCCGCGACCCGGTCCTGCCCGTGGTGTCCGCGGTCACGGCCGCGCCGGTACGGACCGCGCGGGAGGCGGCAGCCTGCCTGCGCCGGCAGTTCACCGGCCGGGTGCTGTGGGCCGACACCGTCCTGGAGCTCGCGGGCTCCGGCGTCGACCGGTTCGTGGAGGTCGGACCGGGCAAGGCACTGAGCAGCCTGTGCGCCCGGCTGTGCCCGGACGCCGAGGTGTACCGGACCCGCGACGCCCAGCGCCTCGACCGCGTGGTCGCGGCCCTGGGCCGCGCCGGGGCGCAGGGGGCCGGGGCGCGATGAGCGAACGCCGGATCGTCCTGCTGCTGCCGGGGCAGGGATTCCAGCACGCGGGCATGGCCGTCGAGCTCTACCGGCGCGAGCCGCGGTTCGCCGCCGTGGCCGACGAGTTCCTCGACGCGCTGGGCCCCGGCGGGAAGGCCGTCCGCGACGACTGGCTGGCCTGCGCCGACGGCGCTCCGGCCGACCGGGGCACGACGGCGCAGCCGCTGCTGTTCATGATCGGATACGGGATCGGGGCGGTACTGGCGGGCCGGGGCATCCGGCCGTCCGTGCTGATCGGCCACAGCGTGGGCGAGCTGGCCGCGGCCACGCTCGCCGGCGTTTTCGACCTGCGCGCGGCGGCCCGGATCCTCTCGGCACGCTGCGCGGCGCTCGCCGACGCCCCCGCGGGGGGCATGCTGGCCGTCGCGGGGGCACCGCCGACCGTGCTCGACTGCATCCGCAGCCGGTCGGTGGGGGAGAGCGTGGTGGTGGGCGCGCACAACGGCCCGCAGCAGACGGTGCTCGCCGGGCCGGAGCCGCAGCTCTCCGAGGCCGAACGGGCTCTGCGCGCCGGGGGGATGACCGCCCGGCGGGTGCGTTCGCTCGAACCGTGGCACTCGCCCGCGATGGACCGTGCCGCGCGCAGGTTCGCCGCGGCGGTCGCGGCCGAGACGCTCGGTCCGGCGACGATCCCGATCGTGTCGACCCGTACCGGCCGTGTCGTCACGGACGCGGAGGCCGTGCGGCCCGAGTTCTGGGCGGCCCAGATGGCGGCGCCGGTGCTGTTCTGGCCCGCCCTCGCCGGTGTGCTCGACGGCGCGGACTGCACGGTCGTCGACGGCGCGCCGGCCGGCGGACTGGCCACTCTGGCGCGCAGGCACGCTGCGGTGCGCGAAGGTCGCAGCACGGTGGTTCCGCTGCTGGCACCCCCGGGGCGCGATGCGTGGACCGTCTGGAGCGGGGGGATCGCGGAACTGGAGGCAGCGGCACGGGCCTGATCCCGCCGGGCCGGGACCTGCGGGCCGTACGGGGAGGGGGTGCCGGCGCATGCGCCGGCACCCCCCTTTACGACGTCATGACG
>NZ_JBSGXU010000187.1:0-15468 GCF_053610205.1 Streptomyces sp. NPDC054932
GTTTCAGCCCGTCCGGCGTTTGAGGACCGGGTCCGGGCGGAGCCCGGTACTTCAGCCTCGCCGGCGTTTGAGGCGCGGGTCCGGGCAGGGCCCGAGATCAGGCCGCAGCCGCGGGCTCGGTCTCGCGCGAGCCGGCGGCGGCCGGGAGGCGGGCGACCCGCCACCACGCGGCCACGGCCTTGAGCGCCGAGCCGGCCGCCAGGCCCCACGCCGCGCCCGTCACGCCCCACACCAGGTACCCGCCGAGCAGCAGCCCCACCGACACCAGCGAGAAGACCACCTGCAACGACAGCGTGGCCTTCGGGGCGAGCACCCGCAGGGTCAGCAGCGCGCACGTGCCGAGCCCCATCACGGCGTACTGCGCACCCGTGGCCGGCAGCAGAGCGGACGCCGCCGCCCAGGTGTCGCCGAGGAGTTCCCGGCCCAGCCGCGGCGGCAACAGGTACAGGACCGTCGCCCAGCCCGCGCCGACCGCCGCCAGGACCAGCCCCAGCGCGGCCGTGGCCCGGACTGTGGCCCGCCTGCCGCCGAGCCGCCCGAGCACCGGCGGCCCGAACGCGTTCGCGGAGTTGAACAGCACGTTCAGCGGCCCGAAGAGCGTGGTCGCTCCCCGCAGCGCGCCGACGGCCAGCGGCGTCGCGAAGACACCGAGGCCCAGTACGGCGAGCTGGCTGGAGCCGTTGCCCACCGCGAACTCGACCACGAAGCGCTGCCCCAGGTGCCCCCGCCGCAGGTACGGCCGCAGGTCCGCACGGGTGCCGCGGACGTACGGCCGCAGCAGCCACAGCCCCAGCCCCAGCGCGGGCAGCGCGGAGAGCCCCCACGCGAGCACCAGCCGCCCCGCCGAGGCACCTTCGGGCTGCACGGACAGCGCCGCGACCACGCACACCAGCCGCAGCGCGTCGGCGGCGAGGGCCCGTTCGGGGGCGCGCAGCGCGGAGAAGCAGTACCGCAGGCCGTCCTGGAGGAGCACCAGCGGCAGGACGAGGCCCAGTGCGAGGAAGGCCGTCCCGGTGGCCCCGGCCAGTGCGAGGCCCACCACGAGCAGCAGCGCGCCGACGGCGGCCGACGCGGCGGCGGTGAAGCCCACGGCCGAGCGGCACCGGGCGCCGAGCTGCTCGCCCTTCTCCAGTACGAGGCTCTGGCCGACGTAGGCCATGTTCAGACCGAGGAGCACGCTGAAGGTCACGTACACCATCGAGAAGGCGGCGAACCCGGATGCCGAGGACAGCCGGGCGGCCAGCACCAGCACCAGGATGTTGGTGGCACTGGATGCTGCCTGGTCCAGGACCGATGCGACGGCGGCGAGGCCGCGTCGGCTCATCTGCGGCCCATGCGGACGGTGCGCAGCGCAACGGTGTCGGTGCCGTCACCGGGGATGTGCTGTTCGGGCTCGGCCACTTCGTAGGGGATCGGCTGGGGCTGCGGCACGGGCTTGCCGGACTTGCCGGCGCCGGGGGTCCCGGGACCTCCGGCGGGGCCGGCGGGGGCCGGGCCGCCCTTGTCCTTGCCCCGGCCGCGCTTCTCGCCGGGCAGCGGTGCGTGCAGCACCGCGCCGAGCACGGTGCCGCCGGCGCCGCTGATCAGTTCGCGGATCCGGGAGAGGTCGGTGCGGTGGATGGCCCGCGGGTCGCAGACGACCAGGACGCCGTCGACCCGGTCGACGAGGGCGAGGGCGTCGGCGTAGGAGAGCACGGGCGGCGCGAGCACGACGACGGTGGAGTTGGGGGCGTCGGCCTCGGAGATCAGCCGGGTGGCGCGGGCGGAGGTCAGCGCGCGCGGCACGTTGCGGGCCCGGTCGCCCGGGATGAGGTCGAAGGTGCCGGACTCCCCGGCGTCCACGACGAGCTGGCGTCCGTCGGGCCATTCGGAGTCCGAGTGGCGTCCGCCGGCGCCCGGGCTGCCCGGGGTCTGGCTCCAGCGGGGCCGCCCGCCGGCGTCGGTCGGCAGCTGGCTGGCCAGGACCGGGGTGCGCAGGTCGGCCTCGATGAGGAGCACGTCCTTGCCGGTCTCCGCGAAGGAGGCGGCGAGGTTCACGGCCACCGCGGCGGCGGTCTCGCTGCTGCCGCGCGGGGCGACGACGAGCAGGCGGCGCCGGTCGGCGAAGCGGGCGTCGTAGGCGAGCCGGAAGGCCACCGAGCGGTACTCCTCGGCGAGCCGGGGATCGGCCTCGCCGGCGGCGAGCAGCGGTCCGCCGCCCGTCCGGTCCCGCGGCAGGTATCCGAGTACGGGGGCGCGCAGGGCCCTGGCCACGTCGCCCTCGGAGCGCGGAGCCGGGTCGAAGACGAGGCGGACCCAGGCGGCCAGCAGGCCGAGCGCGAGGCCCACGGCCGCACCGAGCGCGAGCGACATGACGATGCCCGGCCCGTCGGTCGCGGTGGGCGCCGTCGCGGCGCTGGTGACCCGGCCCGGGGTCATGTCGAGCGCCTCGAGCTTGGTGATCTTGCCGTTGTAGCCGCCGACCTCGCTCTGCAGGTCGGTCTTGGCGGAGGTGGCCGCGTCGCGTCCGGAGCCGGCCGGCATCCGGGCGATCTCCTTGGAGAGCTCGTCGAGCTGCTTGGCGATCGGGTCGCGCTGCTCCTTGTAGCCCTTGACCATCTTGTCGCGGGTGGCGTCGAGGGACTCCTGCCGCTTGAGCAGGTACGCCTCGGTCATCGCGTTGGCGCGCTTGGCGGCCTCCTTGGGGGAGTCCGCCGTGTAGGTGAAGCGCAGCACCATGGTCTGCGGCGGGTTGGTGACCTGCAGGCCGCTGCGCAGGGCGGCGAAGCCGGACGCGGTCACGCCGAGCTTCTTCGCCGCCTCGTTGGCTATGGAGGAGCTGAGCGCGACCTGGCGCTCCGAGCCGATGTTGATCGCCTTGTCCGGGGCGAGGCTGGGGTTGAACGGGTCGTCGGTGGGCGCGCGCAGGACGACGTCGGCGGTCGCGACATAGGTGTCGGCCGTGGAGATGCCGAGATAGACGCCGCCCAGCAGGCCGATTCCGATGCCCGCGCCGATGAGCCTGCGGTAGCGCAGGAGCTGCCGGAACTGGTCCCTGAGGAGATCCGGTTCGTCCTCGGCCGGTGCCGCTGCAGGGCGGTTCGTCTCGATCACGGCCGGGGTCCCCCAAGTGCTTCGTCTATCAGTGCGTCGATGCGGGCCAGGCCCGCTTCGCGGCTCAGATGGGCCGCCACGTGGCGGGGTCCGGCCGCTCCCAGTGCGTCCGCGCCTTCGGGGTCCTCGGCCAGGGCCCGTACGGCCTTCAGCAGGGCCTCCGGATCCTCCGGCGGTACGAGTACCCCCGCGCCCGAGCGTTCCACTTCCTGGGCGGTTCCGCCCTCCGCCGCCACGGAGGCGACGACGGGACGGCCGGTCTGGAAGTAGGAGGTGAGCTTCGACGGGACGCTCATGTCCAGCACGGCGGCGTGCTGCGTGACCGCGAGAACGTCCGCCGCCGCGAGGATATCCGGGAACTCGCCGTCAGCGGCAGGGGGGATGATGTCCAGATTCGGCACATCCGCGGAGAGGTCGGCGAGGGCCGCCCGCTGGCTGCCGTCGCCCATCAGGACGAAGCGGACGCTCGGATCGAGGCGGGCGGCGCCCACGAGGACTTCGAGGCCCTGCTTGAGGCCCATGTTCCCGGAGTGCAGGACGACGGTCTCGCCGGGGGCCCAGCCGAGGTGGTGGCGGGTCTCGCCGCGCGGCTTGGTGGGCACCGGCACGTGGGACCAGTTGGGGACGAGGCGGATCCGGTCCGGGTCCACGCCCATGCCGACGACCCGGTCCACGAAGGTCTCGTGGATGACGCCGACGAGGGTGGCCCGCTTGAGGGCGTACGCCTCGGCGCGGCCCGCGATCGCGGCGGCCTTGTCGCCCCCGCTGATTCCGCTCTGTGCGGCGGCGGCGCCCATCAGGTCCTGGACGACCGGGACGTACGGGACCTTCCACCGCGCCGCGAGCCGGGCGGCGAGCACCCCGCCGGCCAGGCTGGGCATCTGGGCGAGGACGGCGTCCGGCTTGGGCATCCGGGGCGGGGCCACGGCGCCGTGCAGCAGAATCGATCCTTCAAAAAGGGCCCGCTTCACGGCGGTCTGCCGCGGCGGCACGGTGTGCGCACGCCGGTGCACGGTGACCCCCGCGCGCTGTTCCGTGCGCTGGAACGCGCCCTTGTACTCCGGTTCGAGTGACCACGCCGGGTAGTGCGGCATGCCGGCCAGCACGTGCGTCTCGTGACCGAGATCCGCCCAGTGCTCCGCGATCTGGGTGGCATACGGGCCGATCCCCGCGTGCTCCGGAGCGTAATTGGTGGAAACCAGCAGCATGCGCCGCTGACCGGATCTGGACACCGTGCGTCCCCTCTTCCCCTGGATGATGCGCACGTCACCCTATTCGTTCACCCGCGTGGTGCGGAACGTGCACGCTATTGTCTGCTAATCCGCTGCACCGGGGGGTGTGGCTGCTGGGGGTAGATGATGACGGAGCACGACATGTCCGACCTTGGCGCGCCTGCGCGTCGACCGTATCGAGTCGGCTACGCGCCCGGCGCATACGACCTGTTCCACATCGGGCATCTCAACATCCTTCGGCACGCCCGGAGTCAGTGCGACTATCTGGTCGCCGGCGTCGTCTCCGACGAGATGGCCGAGCTCGCCAAGGGGCGCCGCCCGATGATCCCGCTCGTCGAGCGGCTGGAGATCGTCCGCAGCGTGAAGTACGTCGACGCGGCCTTCGTCGAGACGGTGCCCGACAAGGTGGAGACGTGGAAGCAGGTCCGCTTCGACGTCATCTTCAAGGGCGACGACTGGCGCGGCACGCCCAAGGGGGACCGGCTGGAGAAGGACTTCGCCGCCCACGGAGTCGACGTCGTGTACTTCCCCTACACCGTGCACACCTCCAGCACCCAGCTGCGCCGGGCACTGGACGCGCTCGCGGAACCGGCCGCGGCCCCGGGTCAGGTCACCGGCGAACGGCGCTGAGCTCCCGGAACCACTTCGCCAGGAACGCCAGCAGGAACAGCGCGGCGACCGCGCCCAGTCCCGCGTACGCCCAGGCGAACAGCTTCCCGCCGCCGAGCAGCAGGAAGACAAGGCAGAACACCCCGTAGTCCACGGGGAGCAGGGCCACCGCGCGCGCGGTCGACGGCGCGGCGGCAGGGCTGCCGGGGGCCGGCTTCGGCTTGAGCTTCTCGGTCAGCAGCCCGCCGAAGAAGGTCACCACCGCGGCGAACTGGAAGCCCAGCGGCACCAGCAGCCAGAACTCCCCGCCCGTCCCGTACGCCTCGGGGAAGCGGTAGAAGGCGATCAGCACGCAGGAGTGCAGGGCCGTGAGCTTGGCGGCGTCCACGACGTGGTCGAGCCATTCGCCGGCCGCGCTGCCGCCCCCGCGCAGCCGGGCCAGTTGTCCGTCGGCGGAGTCGAAGGCGAAGCCGACGGCCAGGGCGGCCCACACCGCGATCCCCAGCCCCCACGAGGGCGCGGCCAGCGCGACCGCGGCCACGGCGGCGAAGCTGAAGACGGCACTGATCAGCGTCACCTGGTTCGGGGTGAGCCCGAGCGCGTACGAACCGGCGGCCAGATACCGGCCGACGGGCCGGTTGACGAACCGGGAGTAGAGCGAGACCCCCTTCGCCGACTTCTGCGCCCCGCGCAGTTCCTGCAGCGCGGTCGTGACTCTGCCCATGCAGGGCCCCCCTCCGAGACGATGTCGAACACATCATCGCAGCACGAACAAACGGGCTGGTTCCGGATGTGCGGCCACGTCCGGAACCAGCAGGACGACCGGGTCGCCGCGGGGCTCAGCCCACCACCTTGAGCAGCAGCACCGACCGCGCCGGGACCGTCAGGGTCTGCCCGCCGCTGTGACGGGTGCGGGGAGGATCGGACTGCGCCTCCAGGGAGGTGTCCAGGACGACCTCGTACACCTCCGCCCACGGCGCCCCCGGCAGGACCCACTCCGCCGGCCGGTCCCCGGTGTGCAGCAGCGCGAGGAAGCTGTCGTCCGTCACCGGCCGGCCCCGCTCGTCACGGCCCGGGATGTCGCGCCCCGACAGGTACATCCCCAGCGCGGCGGCCGGCGCGTACCAGTCCCGCTCCGTCATCTCCGCACCCGCCGGGGTGAACCAGGCCAGGTCCCGCAGCCCGTCCGCGCCCTGCGAACGCCCGGAGAAGAACGCCCGCCGCCGCAGCACCGGATGGGCGTGGCGCAGCGCGATCAGCCGGGAGGCCAGGGCGAAGAGCGACTGCCAGGCCGGATCCTCCAGCAGCGACCAGTCCACCCAGCCCGTCTCGTTGTCCTGGCAGTAGGCGTTGTTGTTGCCGTCCTGCGTCCGCCCGAACTCGTCCCCGGCCACCAGCATCGGCACGCCCGTCGACAGCAGCAGGGTGGTGAGCAGGTTGCGCAGCTGGCGGCGCCGCAGCACGCCGATCCGGGGATCGTCGCTCTCGCCCTCCGCCCCGCAGTTCCACGACCGGTTGTCGTTGGTCCCGTCCCGGTTCGCCTCCCCGTTCGCCTCGTTGTGCTTGCGCTCGTAACTGACCAGGTCGCGCAGGGTGAAACCGTCGTGCGCGGTCACGAAGTTCACCGAGGCGTACGGCCGCCGCCCGCCCCACGCGTACAGATCGCTCGACCCCGACAACCGGTACCCGAGGTCCCGTACGTCGGGCAGCGCGCCCCGCCAGAAGTCCCGTACGGCATCGCGGTAGCGGTCGTTCCACTCCGTCCACAGCGGCGGGAACGCCCCCACCTGGTAGCCGCCCGAGCCCACGTCCCACGGCTCGGCGATGAGCTTGACCCGCCGCAGCACCGGATCCTGGGCGATCACCGCGAGGAACGGCGACAGCATGTCCACGTCGTGCATCGACCGGGCCAGCGCCGCCGCCAGGTCGAAGCGGAAGCCGTCCACTCCCATCTCGGTGACCCAGTAGCGCAGCGAGTCCGTGATCAGCCGCAGCACGTGCGGGCGCCCCGCGTGCAGGGTGTTCCCGCACCCCGTGTAGTCGGAGTACCGCCGCTGGTCGGACTGGAGCCGGTAGTAGCCCCGGTTGTCGATCCCGCGCAGCGACAGCGTCGGACCGAGCTCGCCCGCCTCCGCCGTGTGGTTGTAGACCACGTCGAGGATGACCTCGATCCCGGCCGCGTGCAGGGCCCGGACCATCCGCTTGAACTCCCCGACCTGCTGCCCGGCCGTACCGCTCGAGGAGTACCCCGCGTGCGGGGCGAAGTAGCCGACCGAGTTGTAGCCCCAGTAGTTGCGCAGCCCCCGGCGCAGCAGGTGGTCCTCGTGCGCGAACTGGTGCACCGGCAGCAGCTCGACCGCCGTCACGCCCAGCCTCGTCAGGTGCTCGATCGCCGCCGGGTGGGCGAGCCCCGCGTACGTGCCGCGCAGTTCCTCGGGAATACCCGGATGGCGCATCGTGAAGCCGCGCACGTGCAGCTCGTAGATCACCGAATCGGCCCACGGGGTCTTCGGCCGGACGTCGTCCGCCCAGTCGTCGTCATCGTGGACGACCACGCCCTTCGGGACGAAGGGAGCGGAGTCCCGGTCGTCGCGCACGGTGTCCGCGATGTACTGCTGCGGCCAGTCCCGGACGTGCCCGTACACCTCCGGGGGCAGCACGAAGTCCCCGTCCACGGCCCTTGCGTACGGGTCCAGGAGCAGCTTCGCCGGGTTGTACCGGGCGCCCGTCCATGGATCCCAGCGGCCGTGCACCCGGAATCCGTACCGCTGCCCGGGGCGTACGCCCGGCACGAAACCGTGCCAGATCTCGTGCGTGTGCTCCGTCAGGGCGCAGCGGGTCTCCCCGCCGGCCTCGTCGAAGAGACACACCTCCACCGCCTCCGCGCCCTGGGCCCACAACGCGAAGTTGGTGCCCGCGGTCCCGTCCGGACCGTGATGGAACCGGGCCCCCAGCGGATGCGAGGACCCGGGCCACACCGGGGCCCCCGGGCGCGCGTGCGCCCGTAACACCTGCCCCCTGACCTGGCCGTTCGGCCGATCCTTCGGTCGGCCGTCGATCTGCGGTACGGGCGCGGTCTGGCCGCCCCGCACCGCTTCCACGGCATTGCTGACGGCTTCCACCGCCTCCTGCTCGGCTGCGCTCGACACTGCCCGCCTCCACGGCTCCTGGGTACCGGCGGGGGTAGGGGAGAGTGCGGCCCCGGCGTCCCGGCCTGGGCCCGCCCCCGTCTGGTCCTTCCCACTGTTCTGCCCGGACAGTTCTGCCCGGAACGTGGCCCGCGCTCACGTTTCCCCCGCAGCGCCCGGTCGTTGGAGGGATCGTGACACTTCTGACGAGGCGGGCAGGGGCGGGCTTGGCCGCCGTGGCGGCATGGGCGGGGCTGCTGGGCGGGCTGTCCGGATGCACCCAGGACGGCAGGGCTCCGGTCGAGATCCAGCTGCCCGGCAAACCCCGCTCGCCGGACGAGGCCATCCGCATCACCCCCGACGACAACGCGAAGGGGGTTCCCGCCGACGGGCGGCTGTCGGTCACCGTGCCCGAGGGCCGCCTCGAGCGGGTCGTGGTCACCAAGGTGGAGGACGCGCAGCAGGAACAGGTCCCCGGCGCCATCGCCGCCGACGGGCTCAGCTGGAGCCCCGACCCCGCCTCCGGGCGGCTCGCGCTCGCCGCCAAGTACACCGTGGACGCCGTCGCCCTCGACGGGCACGACCGCCGGCAGGCCCGCCACACCACCTTCACCACCTTCGTTCCCGAGGAGCGGTTCATCGGCTACTTCAAGCCCGAGAACCGCTCGACCGTCGGCACCGGCATGATCGTCTCCTTCCGGTTCAGCCAGGCCATCGAGCGCCGCGCCGAAGTGGAGCGGGCCATTTCCGTCACCGCCGACCCGGGCGTACAGGTCGTCGGCCACTGGTTCGGGCGGGAGCGGCTCGACTTCCGGCCCAAGGAGTACTGGAAGTCCGGCACCAGGGTCACCGTGAAGATGGACCTGCGCGACATCGAGGGCGCGCCCGGCGTGTACGGCATCCAGGACAAGACGATCACCTTCAACGTCGGCCGCTCCCAGATCTCCACCGTCGACGCGGCCGCGCACACCATGGAGGTCCGCCGCGGCGGCCAGCTGGTGTCGACCGTGCCGATCAGCGCCGGGGCGCCCAAGACCACCACGTACAACGGCAAGATGGTGGTGATGGAGATGTTCGACGTCACCCGCATGAACGGCCAGACCGTCGGCTTCGGCGGCGAGTACGACATCCCCGACGTCCCGCACGCCATGCGGCTCACCTCCTCCGGGACCTTCCTGCACGGCAACTACTGGTCCAGCCCCGACAGCTTCGGCACCACCAACCTGAGCCACGGCTGCGTGGGCCTGCGCGACGACAAGGGCGGCGGCTCCGACACCCCCGCGGGCTGGTTCTTCGACCGGACCCTGGTCGGGGACGTGGTGGAGGTCGTGAACTCGCAGGACAAGACGGTCGCCGCCGACAACGGGCTGGGCGGCTGGAACATGTCCTGGGCGGACTGGGTCGCCGGCTCCGCCATCGCCTGAGCACCGGCGGCCACGCCCGGGAGGGTGATCGGTGTGATCGAAATGCCGTAGCCGAGAGTGTCCCCGCCGCACCCCGCCGAAGCCTGCCCCCAGCCTGTCAGGGCACATCAGGGCAGCAGGCAACGGACGGAGCGTCATGTCAGCTAGGAATTGGACCCTCGGGATCGCGATCGGAGCCGTCCTGGCCTCCGCCGCGCCCGCGGCCTCCGCGGAGGGTCCCGGTGGCGACCGGCCGGCGGCGGTCGCCAGAGCGCCGCTCCCCGGAGGGCTGGGGCCCTGCGTTCCGGGCGACTGCCCCGACCCGTACCCGCCCATCGGCACCGACGGCGTCCCGCAGGGCCGGGACAACGGCATCAACATCTTCGCGGGCGGCGACTTCCGGGTCCGCGGGCGGGCCTCCGAGGCCGAGGGCCGGCTCGTGGTCCTCGGCGACTTCGACCAGAACAAGCAGGGGGGTGGGGACAGCCGGTACAACGTCGGCATCGTCGGCGCCGGATCGAGGGTGCCCCCGCCCGTCGGCGCCGACTTCCTCACCACCGGCGGCTCGATCACCCTCGCGGCCGGGGAGCGGCTGCTCGCCGACGGCGGCGCGGTCCGGCACGCGGGCCCCGTCACGGGCGTGGTGACGGGCCGCCTGATCCCCGACCGCGCCGCGGTCACCCCGTACGCGGGACTGCGCGACCGGCTCGGCGCCGCCAGCCAGTGCTACGCCCGGGTCGATGGACGGCCGCGCCCGGCCACCGGCACGGCCGTCAACAACGGCTACGAGACCCTCTTCACCGGCGACGGCTCCTCCCCGCTCCAGGTCTTCAACGTCGACGCGAACCTGGTCGGCAACGGGGGAGGCCAGCAGGGCGTCCGGTTCGCCCGCATCCCGGACACCGCCACCGTCCTGGTGAACGTCCTCGGCACCACCCGCACGATCAACACGTACAGCGGTGGCATCCAGGACACCGACCCCCTCAACGCCTACCGCGACCGGCTGCTGTGGAACTTCCCGGACGCCACCACCGTGAACCTGACCGGCGGCGGCCAGTTCCAGGGCAGCTTCCTGATCGGTCAGCCGTCCTCGGAGACCACCGTCACCCTGCCCGGCATCAACGGGCGCTTCTTCACCACCGGCTCCGTCACGCACACCAGCGCGCCGACCGGCGGAGGCGGGCAGGAGTTCCACGCCTACCCCTTCGACGGCGACCTGCCCGAGTGCGGCGGCCCGGCCCCGGTGACCGGTGTGGTCTCGGTCCTCAAGCGGGACGCGGGGACGGGCGCGGCACTGGAGGGGGCGCAGTTCGAGCTGTGGCGCGAGACGAACAGCACGGAGGGCCTGCAGGACACCGCCCCGGGGGCCGACACCCTGGTCACCGAGTGCACCACGCCGGCGACCGGCATCTGTGAGCGGGTCACCGCCCCCGGTACGTACTACTGGCGCGAGACGCGGGCGCCCCTCGGCTACGACCTGCCCGCCGACCGGGTGCACACGCTGAACCTCACGGCCGAGAACGCCGCGGCCGGGGTCCGGTACGTGGCGGACAACCAGCGCACGCCCGAGCCGTCGGACGGCGCCCGGGTGGTGCTGCGCAAGACCGACGGGGCCACGGGCCGTGCGCTGTCCGGCGCACAGTTCGAGCTCTGGCGGGAGAGCAACGACGACACCGGGCTCCAGACGGGCGCGCCGGGCGGCGACACCCGCCTCGACGGGGTCTGCGTGACGGACACCGAGGGCACCTGCACGGTGGAGCTGCCGGTCGGGCAGACCTACTACTGGCGGGAGACGGTGGTCCCGGTCGGGTACGAGACCCCGGCCGACCCGGTCACCCGCTTCGACCTGGACCGGGGCGACGTGGCGGGCGGCATCGTCGTCACCGTCCCGAACACCCCGGTGAGCGAGGAGTACGAGGGCTCGGTCCGGGTCGTGAAGCAGGACGCCAGGACCAAGCGCCCGCTGGGCGGGGCGGTCTTCGAGCTGTGGCAGGAGACCAACAACGTCCCGGGCCTCCAGACGCGCGGCATCAACGCCGACCGCCGGGCCGCTCCGGGCTGCACCACCGACCGGACCGGCGTCTGTGACTTCGGCCCGCTCCCCGAGGGCTGGTACTACCTGGTCGAGACGGCGGTCCCCGGAGGCTACGTACTGCCCGCCGACCGGGTCACCGGCCCGCTGCGGCTGGACATCGGCACCCCGGACCGGCGCATCGTGGTCACCGTGCGGAACAAGCCCGTCGACCACGGCAAGGACCAGCACGGGAAGGGTGACCACGGGAAGGGCAAGCACCCCAAGCACCCGAAGGGCAAGCACCCGAAGGGCGACCACGGGAAGGGCAAGCACCCGAAGCACCCGAAGGGCGACCACGGGAAGGGCAAGCACTCCAAGCACCCGAAGCACTCCAAGGGCCCCCGGGCCTGAACCCCTCGGCGGCCGCCCCCGGGCATTGGCCTGAACACCCACCGTCCCCCGGCCACGGGGGCGGTCGCCGCACCACCTCTCCGGGCAGTTGGGACGGAACGGTGACAAGACCGTGGCTCATCGTGATCCCTCCCTGTGATTACCTGTCAACAAGCGCGCGACAGTCCGCGCGCGGGGGACATGGGGAGAACACGAGTGAACCTGCAGCCGATACGCGGCCGCGCCCGCACCGGGTTGCCGGCCCTTCTGCTGGGGGCGGCCCTGCTGTTCACCACCGCCTGCAGTGGCGGGGGCGGGGGCAACAGCAGCGGCAGCGGCGGCGACAACAGCGGGGGTGGCGGCAAGACCGGTACCGAGGCCTCCAAGGCGGTCGTCAGCGTCAAGCCCGATGACGGGGCCAAGGAGGTCGCCACCAGCGGCGTCCTGAAGATAACGAGCACCGGCGGCAAGCTCACCACCGTGACGGTCGCCGACACCAAGGGCAACGCGGTCGAGGGCAAGCTCGCCGACGACGGCGCCAGCTGGGAGCCGGCCCGCCACCTGGCCTCCGCCACCGAGTACAAGGTGCACGCGGTCGCCAAGGACGAGGGCGGCCGCGAGTCCGCCAAGGACACCAGCTTCACCACCCTGACCCCGACCAACACCTTCGTCGGCCACTACACCCCCGAGGACGGCTCCACCGTCGGCGTGGGCATGCCGGTGTCGATCAACTTCACCCGGGGCATCACCAACCCCGAGGCCGTCGAGAAGGCCATCACGGTGACGGCCGAGCCGGCCGTTGCGATCGAGGGCCACTGGTTCGGCAACGACCGCCTCGACTTCCGCCCGGAGAACTACTGGGCCGCGGGTACCAAGGTCACCGTGAAGCTCGCCCTCGACGGGGTCGAAGGCCGCCCCGGCGTCTACGGCAAGCAGACCCGTACGGTCACCTTCACCATCGGCCGCTCCCAGGTCTCGACCGTCGACGCGAGCGAGAAGGAGATGCAGGTCGTCCGTGACGGCCAGGTCCTCAAGACCGTCCCGATCACCGCGGGCGCCCCGTCGACGACCACCTACAACGGTCAGATGGTCATCAGCGAGAAGTACAAGGTGACCCGGATGAACGGCGCGACCGTCGGCTTCGGCGGCGAGTACGACATCGCCGACGTCCCGCACGCCATGCGACTGTCGAACTCCGGCACCTTCGTCCACGGCAACTACTGGGCCTCCTCCGGCACCTTCGGCTCGGCGAACGTCAGCCACGGCTGCGTGGGCCTGCGCGACCAGCGCGGCGGCGGCGACCCCAATGCCCCGGCGGCCTGGTTCTTCAACGAGTCGCTGATCGGCGACGTGGTCATCGTGAAGAACTCGAAGGACAAGCAGATCGCCCCGGACAACGGCCTCAACGGCTGGAATATGCCGTGGGCGGAGTGGATCAAGTAGTCACGTCACGGACGTCCCGCACGTCCCGCACGTAGTCGAAGTGGCCCGGTGCTGTGACCCACAGCACCGGGCCACTTCGCGTTAACCGGCGCTAACCTGGCCCGTATGACCCTCTCTCTCGAAGTCTCCGAAGGCGTCGGCACCATCCGCCTGGACCGGCCGCCCATGAACGCCCTGGACATCGCCACCCAGGACCGGCTGCGCGAGCTCGCGGTGGAGGCGACCGACCGGGCCGATGTCCGCGCGGTCATCATCTACGGCGGCGAGAAGGTGTTCGCGGCGGGCGCGGACATCAAGGAGATGCAGACGATGGACCACGCGGCGATGGTCGCCCGGTCCCGCGCGCTCCAGGACGCCTTCACCGCCGTCGCCCGCATTCCCAAGCCCGTCGTCGCGGCCATCACCGGCTACGCCCTGGGCGGCGGTTGCGAACTCGCGCTGTGCGCCGACTACCGGATCGCCGCCGACAACGCGAAGCTCGGCCAGCCCGAGATCCTGCTCGGCCTGATCCCGGGCGCGGGCGGTACCCAGCGGCTGTCCCGCCTGGTCGGACCCTCCAGGGCCAAGGACCTGATCTTCACCGGCCGTATGGTCAAGGCCGACGAGGCGCTGACCCTCGGCCTGGTCGACCGGGTGGTGCCCGCCGCCGAGGTGTACGAGCAGGCGCACGCCTGGGCCGCCAAGCTGGCGCAGGGGCCGGCGATCGCGCTGCGCGCGGCCAAGGAGTGCGTGGACGCGGGTCTGGAGGCCGACATCGACACCGGGCTCACCATCGAACGCAACTGGTTCGCGGGCCTGTTCGCCACCGAGGACCGCGAGCGCGGCATGCGCAGTTTCGTCGAAGAGGGCCCGGGCAAGGCGAAGTTCGTCTGAGCCGGCTCCTCGCCGGAGTGCTCGGCCGGCGCGGGCGGTCCTCCCTGTGGGTGGATTAGCCAGGACTTAAGACAGCCTTAAGGGGAATCGGTGATCCACTTGCTGTGATCACGTCTGTGCGGCGCGTCACCGCAGGTCAAGGGGCGCGCCGGAACCTTCCGATTGCCTCCCGCATATGACAGAACACCCCCTCGGAGTCGTTGAATCCGGGGGGTGTTTTCCTGTGGAACGGCCCGGGAGGGAGGGTCGGCCGTCCATGATGGGTGCATGGCGGGCCTGGAGGGTGTGGAACAGCCGCGGCAGCGCGGCAGCGCTTCGGCGGTACGGCTCACGGCGGCTGTTGAGGACGAACAGGGTCTCAAAGCGCTGGAACTGTACGGCAATCCGGCCGAAGCGGAAGTGACGTTGCCGTCCATGCCGGAGTCGGCGAGCACCGCGCGCCGGCTCACCCAGTGCGTGGTGATCCGCCTCTGGGGCCTCTCTCCGCAGATCGCCGAGCATGCCGTCCTGCTGGTCTCCGAGCTCGTCGGCAACGCGGTCCGGCACACCGGGGCCCGCTCCTTCGGCTTACGCATGCTGCGGCGCCGCGGCTGGATCCGGGTGGAGGTGCGCGACCCCTCGCGCGGACTGCCCTGCCTGATGCCGGTCCATGAGATGGACACCACCGGCCGGGGGCTCTTCCTCGTCGACAAGCTGTCCGACCGCTGGGGCGCGGACCTGCTGCCGCGCGGGAAGATCACCTGGTTCGAGATGCGGGTCGCCGACCGCCAGAACGCCTGAAGCCCCCGTGCGCCGTGTGCGGCGATGTGGGGGCTTCATGGGTGCGCCGAGGATCGAAGGGGGTGTGATCCTCGGCGTGGTGACTTCGCTCGGGTCAATGGGGAAGTCGTGCTTCCGACTATGGCAGACGAGGGCCCAAACGCCAAAAGTCCCTACTTGGACATAAGTGGGCAAATCATAAGACTTTCTAGCTAAATCCTAGGTGAGGTGGGCCACTCACCTCGTAATCAACGAATAAGTATCGACTGCTCTGTGTAAATCGTTGATCACATAGCGACCCGACCACCCGGTTGGCCTCTTCTGGAGAACATCCTGAATTGGGTCAATCATTACCTTCCGGGTCATCCACCCCTTAAATGGGCAGGTGCTCTCACAACCAGGCCGCCGCGCGGCCCTGCGCGTGGCCCTGCGCGCGGGCGGTCTCGGGACGGCCGGCGCCGCCGCGGCCGGCCTCACCGCCGCCTGCGGACCGGGTCGACCCGCCGCCGCGCCCTCCGGCGCGC
>NZ_JBSGXU010000188.1:0-15450 GCF_053610205.1 Streptomyces sp. NPDC054932
CCGCCCAGGGGGCACCTCCCAGCGGTAGCTGGGGGAGATGCACGGCACCGGACGACGCGGGCCCGACCGACAAGATCCGAAAGAGACGGCCTAGCGCTGTCGGAGCAAACCGTTGTTCATCGCCACGACCACGGCGCGCGTGCGGTCGCTGACGTCGAGTTTCGCGAAGATCCGCAGGAGGTGGGTCTTCACCGTGGCTTCTCCGATGAACAGCCGCCGGCCGATGTCCGCGTTGGACAACCCGTCGGCGACCGCGCCCAGGACTTCCGCCTCGCGCGCGGTGAGGGCCACGGGCGCGGGTCGGCGCATCTTCGCCACCAGCCGCTGCGCGACGCGCGGGGCCAGGACGGTCTCGCCCCGGGAGGCCGCGTGGATGGCGTCGACCAGTTGGTCGCGGGTGGCGTCCTTGAGGAGGTAGCCGGTCGCCCCCGCCTCGACGGCGCGCTCGATGTCCGCGTCGGTGTCGTACGTGGTCAGGATGAGGACCCCGGTACGAGCGCCGCTCGCGACGATCTCGGTGGTGGCGCCCACGCCGTCGAGGACGGGCATGCGCAGGTCGAGGAGGGCCACGTCCGGGTCGAGCCGTTCGACGAGCCGCACCGCCTCGCGGCCGTCCCCGGCCTCGCCGACGATGTCGATCGTCGGCTCGGAAGCCAGCAGCGCGACGAGTCCGGCACGCATCACCGTATGGTCGTCGGCCAGGACGACGCGCAGGCGGCGGCCCTGTGTCGTGGCCGTGGCCGAGGCCGTGGGCACTGTCGTCATGTCACACCTGACCGTTCGTGGGGACCATCGGATGTACGGGGATCACGGCGAGGATCCGGGTGCCGTCGCCCACCGAGCTGGTGACGGTGAGATCGCCGCCGGATTCCGCGAGGCGTTTGCCCATGCCGACCAGACCGAAGCCCTCGGCTTCCTCGGGCACGAACCCGCGTCCGTCGTCGGTGACTTCCAGCTCGATGCCGGCCGGGTGGCGGGCGAGAACGACGCTCACCGTGGAGGCGGCCGCGTGCTTGCGGATGTTGGCCAAGGACTCCTGCAAGCACCGCAGCAGCACGACCCGCGTCGGCTGGTCGCACGCGATGTCCGCCAACTCCGCCGTGACGGTGAGCCCGGTGTCCTCGACGAACCGGTCCAAGGTGCGGCGCAGCGTCGTCGCGACCGATCCGGCGGCCACGCCGCTACGGGGGGCCGCGCCGACGAGCACGCGCGCCTCGGCGAGGTTCTCCCGGGCAGTCTGTTCGATGGACTGCAATTGCCGGGCGCTTCGGCCGGGGTCCACGTCGAGCCCGGATTGGGCCGCCTCCGCCAGCACGATGATGGAGGCGAAGCCCTGGGCGAGGGTGTCGTGGATGTCCCGGGCGAGACGCTCGCGCTCCTCCGCGGCGCCCTGGCGCTGGTACGCCTCGACCAGCTCCAGCTGGGCGGTCTTCAAGTCCTCCCGCAGCCGGGCCCGTTCGTCCCGCTGCGCCAGGGCTCGGGGCGTGACCAGCGCGATCAGCACGCCGACCGCGAACACCGCGAGGGAGGAGATCGTGTTGGTGGTCAGGACGTCGAGGCGTGGTCCTTCCCGCAGCGTGCCGCCGGCCGTGATCGCCACCGCGCCCAGGCCCATGGAGAGGACCGCTGTCCTGGGGCGGTCCGCGTGGATGACGAACTGCGCGAGCGTCACGGTGTAGAAGACCCCGAAGCCGTCCCCGACGTAGGAGAGAGCGCCCAGCACCGCCACGAGAAGGCACGGATAACCGGACGGGCGCAGCACCGGGTTGCCGGGGCGCAGGCGCACGAGCGCGTGGCCGAGGGCGAGGACCGCCACCAGCGCCGCCACCCCGTACTTCGTCGCGGCCGGGGCACCACCCACGAGGGTGATCAGGGCGACCAGGGCGATGAGGGCCCAGGACAGCGTCTCCCACCCGTGGAGGGCCCAGATCCACAACGGGTCACCGCGCCGAGGTCGTTGCAGCATGATCGTCACACTAGCCAACGGGTCGCGTGGAGGGGGCGGCGACCGGGGAGACGGGCACGGCGGCGGTCCCGGTCTGCCGTGCGGGGCGCCGTGGCCACCAGGCCCGCTCGCCGAGGAGGAGCAGGACCGACGGCAGGACCATCATCCTGATGACCACTGCGTCGAGCAGGACCGCCACCGCCAGGCAGAAGCCCATCTGCTTCATCTCGGTCAGGTGCAGGAAGACGAAGGCCGCGAACACCGTGACCATCACCATGGCCGCGCTCGTCACCACCTTGGCCGACCGGGTGATGCCCTCCAGCACCGCCGCGCGGGCCGTCATCCCGTGGTCCCTCGCCTCCTTGATCCGGCTGACCACGAACACCTGGTAGTCCATCGACAGCCCGAAGAGGATCACGAAGAGGAACAGCGGCACGCGCGAGGCGATCGCACCGAGCGAGTCGAAGTCCAGCAGCCCCTCCGCCCAGGTCCCCTGGAAGAACAGGACCAGCACGCCGAGCGAGGCGGCGGCCGAGAGCAGGTTGAGGAGGACGCCGACCAGGGCGATCACCACCGAGCGGAAGGCCCACACCGTCATCACGAAGGTCAGCAGCAGGAGGAATCCGATCACCAGCGGCAGTTTGTCGCTCTGGTGCTCGACGTAGTCCCGGCCGCGGGCCACATCGCCGCTCACCGCCGCCTCGACACCGGGCAGCGCGCCGACCGTCGCGGGCAGGTACTCCCCGCGGAGGTGGTCGAGCGACGCGATGGCCGGGCCGGAGGGCGCCGGGTACGGGACGGCCAGCTCGAGCACGCTGATCCTCCCGTCGGCCGACGTGCGCACCACGGGCTCGGCGTTCCGGGCGAACAGCGGGTCCGCCAGGGCCCGAACACCCAGTTCCGCCAAGGCCTCGCGTACCTGGGGAGCTCGGTCGGGGGCGGAGCGGACGACGACCTCGTGCTTGACCAGGAGCTCCGGGAACGCCGCGGTCAGCCGGTCGTGGACCCGCATGGCCGGGATGTCGCGGGAGAAGGTGTCCTTGCCCGGGTCGATGAGCTTCATGCCGAGTACGGGCGCCGCCATGGCGAGCACGAGCAGGACGGACACGCACAGGGTGACCGCGGGATGCCGGCGCGCGGGGTGCAGCAGGGCGGCGAACACCCTGCCGTTCTCCGGCTTCCGCGCCTTCGCCGGCTTCGTACGGACCGGCCCGCCGCCCCGGCGTGCCCGCCGCGCGGCCTTCTTCGCGGCCCGGCGCTCGGTCCGGTTGCCGAGCTTCACGAGCAGGGCGGGGAGCACGGTCAGGGAGCTGGCCACGGCGACCGCCACGACCAGGATCGTGCCCGTCGCCAGCGAGGAGAAGATGACGTCCGTGGCGAGGTAGAGCGTCGCGGTGGAGACGATCACCGCGAGGCCGGAGGCCACGATGGCCCGGCCGGCCGTGGCCGCTGCGAGCTCGACCAGCGCCTCGGGGCTGAGCCGGCCTTCCGCACGGGCGCGTTCCTCGCGTTCGCGCTCGAGGTAGAAGAGCGTGTAGTCGACGCCCACGGCGAGCCCGATGAGCAGGATCATGTTGGTCCCGACCCCGGGGTCGGGCAGGACGTGGGAGGCGAGCATGGCCAGGCCCAGGCTGGCGGCTATCGAGGAGAGCGCCAGCAGGAGCGGCACACCGGCCATGACCACGGAACCGAAGACGATCAGCAGGATGACGAGGGTGACCGGCAGGGTGAGGCGTTCGGAGAGCGCGAGGTCGTCGGCGCGCTGGTCGTTGACGCCCTTGCTGATGGCGGGCGAGCCGGTCTCCTCCACGACCAGGTCCGGATGGCCGGCAGCCACCTTCGCCGTCTCTTCGAGGAGCGGGACGACGTTCTTCCTGCCCTCCAGCTCGGCGCCCTCGAGGACCACGGTCACGCGCAGGGAGCTGCCGTCCCGCGAACGCACCGGGGCGGCCACCTCGGCGACCTCGGGCAGCGCGGCCATCCGGTCGGTCAGCTCGCGGGCCGCGACAGCGGCCGACCCGGTGTCCGGACCACCGGATCTCGCGCGGATCAGGACGTGCTCGGTGGGCCGGCGCTGAAGGCCGCCCTCGGCGGCCATCGACTCGGCGTGCCCGGCCTCCCCGACCCGGAAGTCCTCCGTGGTCGCCGCGTTGCTGCCGGTCGCGATACCGGCGCCGAGGCACAGGACGACGAACACGAACCAGCCGACGATCGCGCTCCACGGGTGTCGGGCGCTCCAACGGGCCATGCGTACGGGGCGATTTCTCATGCCTCAGATGCTCGTCCGCAGGGCCGTTCCCCCGGCAGCCCCGACCGGTGGACCCCGTGTCCACCGACCGGTGGACACGGGGTCCGCGAGGGCATCGGGAAGAAGCGGCCCGGCGGGCATCCCCAGGGCCGAGCGGACGCCCGAAGGACCGCTTTCGAGTGACGCCCCCGCGCGGCCTCTGCCACGCGCGCCGCGAACTCCCCGACCATCTCAGGCGGCCGGTCATGTTCCGGCCACGGGCCGCCGACCAGGCCGGGGCGCCGCGCACGCGCGGATCCGGGCCGCCGCTGGGAGATCACTTGTACGTCCTGCTCGTCGCGAGCGCGTTCAACAGCCTCACGCAGCGAGTCCACGCCGAGCTGCGCGACCACGGCCACCGCGTGGCGGTCGAACTCGCCCTGCCCGGCGCCCCTCTGGCCGACGTCGTACGCGGCCACCGCCCCGACCTCGTGCTCGCCCCGATGCTGCGCACGGCCATCCCCGAGGAGGTGTGGGCCGCCCACACCTGTCTGGTCGTCCACCCGGGCCCGGTCGGCGACCGGGGCCCCTCCTCGCTCGACCGGGCCATCCAGGACGGCGAGCCCCGGTGGGGGGTGACGGTCCTGCAGGCCAACGCGGAGATGGACGCGGGCGACGTCTGGGCCTGCGTCGAGTGCCCGGTCCCTCCGGTCGGCAAGAGCGACCTCTACCGCGGCGAGATCGCCGACGCCGCGCTGGAGGCCGTCCTGCTCGCGGTGGAACGGTTCGCCTCCGGCACGTACGTCCCGCAGCCGCAGGCCGGCGGCCGGGCCCGGCCGCTCCTGCGCCAGGAGGAGCGCCGGATCGACTGGGAGCGCGACACCGCCGAGGACGTCCTGCGCGCGCTGCGCGCCGCCGACTCGCAGCCCGGCGTACGGGACGAGCTGCTCGGCGGTGAGTGGTACCTGCACGGCGGACACCCCGAGGAGCACCTGCGCGGGCGCCCCGGCGAGCTGCTGGCCACCCGGGCGGGAGCCGTCTGCCGGGCCACGGCCGACGGCGCCGTCTGGATCCCGGAACTGCGCGCCCGCCGCCGGCCGGGAGGCCCGGCCGCCCCCAAGCTGCCCGCCACGCTGGCCCTCGCGGACCGGCTGCCCCCGCTGCCCGAACTTCCCGCGCCGCAGCCCTGCGGCCCCCACCGGGGCAACTGGTCCGACATCGGCTACCACGAGGAGGGCCAGGCCGGTTTCCTGTCGTTCTCCTTCCCCGGCGGAGCCATGAGCACCGAGCACTGCCGCCGCCTGCTGGACGCCTACCGGGACGCCCGCACCCGCCCGACCGGCGTCCTGGTCCTGGGCGGCGACCGCGACTTCTTCTCCAACGGCATCCACCTGGGCGTCATCGAGGCGGCGGCCGACCCCGCCGAGGAGTCCTGGGCCAACATCAACGCCATGAACGACCTGGTGGAGGAGGTGCTGACCACCACCGACCGCCTCGTCGTCAGCGCCCTGGGCGGCAACGCCGCCGCCGGAGGGGCCATGCTCGCCCTCGCCGCCGACGAGGTCTGGTGCCGCTCGGGCGTCGTGCTGAACCCGCACTACCGGCTCATGGGGCTGCACGGCTCCGAGTACTGGACGTACGCCCTCCCGCGCCGCGTCGGCCCCGCACTCGCGGAGCGCCTCACCGCCGAGGCCCTTCCGCTGAGCGCCGCCGCCGCGCAGGAGCTCGGACTGGTCGACCGTACGGTCCCCTGCGCGCCCGGGGACTTCGCCCGCGAGACGCAGCGCCTCGCGGTCCGGCTCGCCGCCCTGCCCGCCACCGCCTCCCGGATCGCCGGGAAGAAGGCGGCGCGCGAGCGCGACGAGGCGGCCTCGCCGCTGGCCGCCCACCGCGAGGCCGAGCTGGCCCTGATGCGGCGGACCTTCTTCGACCCCGACGCGCCCTACCACGCCCTGCGCCGCGCCTTCGTCCGCAAGGAGCGTCCCGCCGTCACCCCGCCCCACCTCGCCCGCGCCGCGGCCGTCCGGCCGCGCGGTGTCACTGGACTGGCCGCACCTGACGCGGCGCCCGAGCCGGACTGCTGTTAGCAAGAAAGGTGGGGCGAGGCAGGCCGCCTCCCCCCACCCCTTTCCGATCCCCTCCCCGAGGAGTCGTCCCATGGCCACAGCGACGCAGGACCCGGTCGAGGACCCGCTGATCCACATCCTCTGGATCAACGCGGGCCTGAGCTGCGACGGCGACTCGGTGTCCTTGACGGCGGCGATGCAGCCGAGCATCGAGGAGATCGTGACCGGCACGCTGCCCGGTCTGCCCAGGATCGCCGTGCACTGGCCGCTGATCGACTTCGAATGCGGTCCGGTCGGCGGCGCCGACACGTTCATCGAGTGGTTCTTCAAGGGCGAGCGGGGCGAGATCGATCCGTTCGTCCTGGTCGTCGAGGGGTCGATCCCCAACGAGAAGATCAAGCCCGAGGGCTACTGGTGCGGCTTCGGCGACGATCCGGAGACCGGTCAGCCCATCACCACCAGCGAGTGGATCGACCGGCTGGCCCCGAAGGCCCTCGCCGTCGTCGCCATCGGCACCTGCGCCACGTACGGCGGCATCCACGCGATGGAGGGCAACCCGACGGGCGCCATGGGCCTGCCCGACTACCTGGGCTGGGACTGGAAGTCGCACGCCGGCATCCCCATCGTGTGCGTGCCGGGCTGTCCGATCCAGCCGGACAACTTCTCGGAGACCCTGACCTACCTGCTCTACCAGGCGGCCGGCTCGGCCCCGATGATCCCCCTCGACGACAAGCTGCGCCCGACCTGGCTCTTCGGGGCCACCGTCCACGAGGGCTGCGACCGCGCCGGCTACTACGAGCAGGGCCAGTTCGCCGAGACCTACGACTCCCCGCGCTGCCTGGTCAAGCTCGGCTGCTGGGGCCCGGTCGTCAAGTGCAACGTGCCCAAGCGCGGCTGGATGAACGGCATCGGCGGCTGCCCGAACGTCGGCGGCATCTGCATCGCCTGCACGATGCCCGGCTTCCCCGACAAGTTCATGCCCTTCATGGACGAACCCCCCGGCGCCAGGGTGTCCGTGACGGCCAGCGGCGCGTACGGCGCCCTGATCCGCAGGCTCCGGTCGGTCACCGCCCACACCGTCGACGAGGAACCGAAGTGGCGGCAGACCGGCCGTGCCCTGACCACGGGCTACCGCCCGCCCTGGTGACGGTCCCCCCTCGCCCACAGCGCACCCATTCCCGCTCCCCGCACCGAAGAAGGGTCACGGCACAAACGATGACACCGAAGACGAAGGCGGCCGGCGACGGCAGCGGCCTGGTCGAGATGGCCTGGGATCCGATCACCCGGATCGTCGGCAGCCTCGGCATCCACACGAAGATCGACTTCAAGCAGAAGCGCGTCGCGGAGTGCTACAGCACCTCGTCGGTCTTCCGCGGCTACAGCGTCTTCATGCGCGGCAAGGACCCCCGCGACGCGCACTTCATCACCAGCCGCATCTGCGGCATCTGCGGTGACAACCACGCCACCTGCTCGGTGTACGCGCAGAACATGGCCTACGGGGTGAAGCCGCCCCACCTCGCCGAATGGATCATCAACCTGGGCGAGTCCGCGGAGTACATGTTCGACCACAACATCTTCCAGGAGAACCTGGTCGGGGTCGACTACTGCGAGAAGATGGTCCGCGAGACCAACCCGGGCGTCCTGGAGCTCGCCGAGCGCACCCCCGCCCCGCACGCCGGCGAGCACGGCTACAAGACCATCGCCGACATCATGCGCTCCCTCAACCCCATCGAGGGCGAGTTCTACCGCGAGGCGCTCCAGGTCTCCCGCTACACGCGCGAGATGTTCTGCCTGATGGAGGGCCGCCACGTGCACCCCTCCACCCTCTACCCGGGCGGCGTCGGCACCATCGCCTCCGTCCAGCTCTTCACGGACTACATGAGCCGCCTCATGCGGTACTGCGAGTTCATGAAGAAGGTCGTCCCGCTCCACGACGACCTGTTCGACTTCTTCTACGAGGCCCTGCCCGGCTACGAGGAGGTCGGCCGCCGGCGCGTCCTCCTCGGCTGCTGGGGCGCCCTCAACGACCCGGAGTACTGCGACTTCACCTACGCCAACATGACCGACTGGGGACGGAAGATGTTCGTCACCCCGGGCGTGGTGGTGGACGGCAAGCTGGTCACCAACGACCTCACCGAGATCAACCTCGGCATTCGCATCTTGCTCGGCAGCTCGTACTACGACGACTGGCAGGGGCAGGAGCAGTTCGTCACCCACGACCCGCTCGGCAACCCGGTCGACCCGCGCCACCCGTGGAACCAGCACACCATCCCCGCTCCGCAGAAGCGCAACTTCGACGACAAGTACAGCTGGGTCATGTCGCCCCGCTGGTTCGACGGCAAGGACCACCTCGCCCTGGACACCGGCGGCGGCCCCATCGCCCGCCTGTGGTCCACCGCGCTGTCGGGCCTGGTCCACACCGACTACGTGCAGGCCACCGGCAACAGCGTCGTCATCACCCTGCCGCGCACGATGACCAAGCCCGAGACCCGCTTCGAGTGGAAGATCCCGAAGTGGAGCAACGCGCTGGAGCGCAACCGCGCGCGCACCTACTTCCAGGCCTACGCGGCCGCCATCGCGCTGCACTGCGCCGAGAAGGGCCTCGCCGAGGTGCGCGCCGGGCGGACCCAGACCTGGGAGAAGTTCGAGGTCCCGGACGAGGGGCTCGGCGTCGGCTTCACCGAGGCCGTCCGGGGCGTGCTGTCGCACCACATGGTGATCCGCGACGGGAAGATCGCCAACTACCACCCGTACCCGCCGACCCCGTGGAACGCCAGCACCCGCGACACCTTCGGCACGCCCGGACCGTACGAGGACGCCGTGCAGAACACGCCGATCTTCGAGGAGAACTCCCCGGAGAACTTCAAGGGCATCGACATCATGCGAGCCGTCCGCAGCTTCGACCCCTGTCTGCCCTGCGGCGTCCACATGTACGTCGGCGGCGGCAAGACGGTGAAGACGATGCACGTTCCCACCGGCCTGAGCGGACTGGGCGGATGAGGGCGGCGACCGACGCCCTCCATGCGGGGCGCCGCGTCGAGGAGGTCCTCGACCGGCTCGCCGCCACCGGCGACCGGGCGGCCTGCGAGGCGGCGGAGGAACTGGTGCGCGTCCTCATGGACTTCTACGGCGCCGGGCTCGCCCGGATCGTCGAGAAGGTCGGGGACGGGCCGCTCGAGGCGGTCCACGACGACGAACTCGTGGCCGGCCTGCTCACCCTGCACGGCCTGCACCCCGAGGACGTGCACACCCGCATCGACCGCGCCCTCGCCGCCCACGGCGAACCGGTGGAACTGCTCGGCTTCGAGGAGGACACCGGCGTGCTGCGGCTGCGCCCGGCCGCCGCCCCCACCGGCTGCGGCTGCGGCTCCGGCGGCCAGGACGGCTCCGGGCGGACGCTGGAGGACACCCTGGCCTGCTTCGCCCCCGAGGTGACCGGCGTGGAACGGGAGCCCGCCGCGGCCCCCGCCCCCGCCCTCCTGCAGATCGGCACCCGGCCCCCGAGCCCGGCGCGGGTGCCGTGAGCGGGCCCGGTCTCCGTACGGACGGCCCGCGCTCCCCGCGCGGGCTGCGCCGGTTCGCGGGCCCGCGCCCGCCCCGGCCCGAGACCTGCGAACTGTGCGGGGTCGTCGTGCCCCGGGACGGCCACCGCCACCTGGTGCAGACCGAACAGCGTGCGCTGCTCTGTGCCTGCACCGCCTGCGCCCTGCTCTTCGACCGGCCGGGCGCGGGCACCGGCCGCCTGCGGGCCGTACCCGACCGCTACCTCACCGACCCCTCCCACCGGCTCGACGACGGCGCGTGGGAACTCCTCCAGATCCCGGTCGGCGTCGCGTTCTTCTTCCGCAACGCCGCCCTCGACCGGCTGGTCGCCCTCTACCCGAGCCCGGCCGGAGCCACCGAGAGCGAACTCGACCCCGAGACCTGGCAGACCGTACTGGGCGCCGGGCGGCTCTCCGCGCTCCTGGAACCCGATGTCGAGGCGCTGCTGCTGCGCCGCTCGGAGGGCCGCACCGAGTGCTATCTCGTGCCGATCGACATCTGCTACGAACTGGTGGGGCGGATGCGGCTGCTGTGGCAGGGCTTCGACGGCGGGGCGGAGGCCCGGGCCGCGCTGAAGACCTTCTTCGACCAGGTGCAACGGCGGGCCAGGGCCCTGGCGGAGGCGACGGGGGACGCGGTCCGATGACGGAATTCGCCTTCACCTGCACCGGGGTGCGCGCCGACGCGTACGCCGCCGGCCCCACCCTCGTCTTCCGGCTGCGGATCACCGCCGCCGGGGGCGCCCGGGTGCACGCCATCGCCCTGCGCTGCCAGATCCGCATCGAACCGGCCCGGCGCGGCTACGGCCCCGCCGAGGCCGAAGGCCTCGCGGACCTGTTCGGCGAACGCTCCCGGTGGGGCAACACCCTCCAGCCCGTGCAGTTCGCCCAGGTCTCCGTCATGGTGCCGAGCTTCACCGGGGAGACCGAGACCGACCTCGTCGTGCCCTGCACCTACGACATGGACATCGCCGCGACCCGGTACTTCGAAGCCCTGACGGAGGGCGAGGTACCGCTGCTGATGCTGTTCTCCGGCACCGCCTTCACCGGCGACGCCGGCTTCCGCGTCGAGCCGGTGCCCTGGGACCGCGAAGCCGCGTACCGGATGCCCGTCGCCGTGTGGCGGGAGATGGTCGAACAGCACTTCCCCGGCTGCGGCTGGCTCCGGCTGCCCCGCGACACCATGGACGAGCTGCTCGCCTTCCGCTCCCGCCACGCGCTCGCCTCCTGGGAGGCGACCGTACGGGCCCTGCTGGACGCGGCCGCCCCGCCGCCGCCCGCTGGCGGGGGCGGACCGGTCCGGCTGGGCGCGATCCTGCCGCGCCTCACCGAGAGGACGGCTCCGTGACCACGACGACCACCCCCGACTCCCGCTTCACCGCCGCCCGGCAGGTGGCCGACGCGGTCCTCCTCGAGGGGTACGTGCTCTACCCGTACCGGGCCTCGGCCGCCAAGAACCGGCTGCGCTGGCAGTTCGGCGTCCTGGTGCCGCCGGCCTGGGGCCGCGCGCACGACGAGCACGTCCTGCAGCAGACCGAGATCCTGATGGAACCGAGGGGTGAAGCCACCCTCGCCCTGGAGCTGCGCTTCCTGCACGCGCAGCGGCGCACCGTCCAGCAGGCCGTGGACGGCGGCGGCTTCGCCGAGGTCGCCGAGCTGCACCTCGCCGACCGTGTCCTCGTGCCCTGGGACGAGGGAACCGAGGAGCGGGTCGGGATGACCGTCCCGGTGGCCGGACTCGTGGGCGGGGACGGCGTCGCCTTCCCCTTCCACCGCCCCGCCCGCGTCGACACCGAGCCCGTCCTCGACGCCGCCGGGCGCACGATGGGCCGGCTGGTGCGGCGTACCGAGGAGATCGAGGGCGTGCTGCGGCTGCACGCCACCGAACTGCCTGGCGCCTACCGGGTGCTGCGGCTCCGGGCGGTCGTGGAGAACACCAGCCCGTGGACCCCGCCCCCCGGGGCCGGGGCCATCGACCGCGAGGCCGCCCTGCCCCACTCGCTCGTCGCCGCCCACCTGCTGCTCGGTCTGGACTCCGGATCCTTCCTGTCCATGACCGACCCGCCCGAGTGGGCCCGGCAGGAGGTGGCCGCCTGCGCCAACCGGCACACCTGGCCGGTGCTCGCCGGCGAGGGCGGCCGCGCCGACGTGGTCCTGTCCTCCCCGATCATCCTGGAGGACCATCCGGCCATCGCTCCCGAGAGCGTGGGCGCCATGTACGACGCCACCGAGATCGACGAGATCCTCGCGCTGCGCACGGCCGCCCTGACCGAGCAGGAGAAGCGCGAGGCCCGCGGCACCGACGCCCGGGCGGCCGCCGTGATCGACCTCGCCGACTCCATGCCCCCCGAGGTACTGGAACGACTGCACGGCGCCGTCCGCGCCCTGCGGGAGGTCACCGGCCCCCAGCAGCCGCCGCCGCTCGCGGAACTCCCTTCCGAGGACGCGGTGTTCAGGCCGGACACCCCCTGGTGGGACCCCGCCCGGGCGGACGGCGAGGCCCGGGACCGGGGCCCGATCGCGATCGACGGCGCCCTCGTGGGTCCCGGCAGCCGCGTCCTGCTCCGCCCCGGACTGCGGCGCACCGACGCGCAGGACCTGTTCCTGCAGGGCCGCAGCGCACGGGTCGAGGCAGTCCTGCACGACGTCGACGGGGGAGTGCACCTCGCCGTCACCGTGGAGGACGACCCGGGCGCGGACATCCGCCGCGAACAGGGCAGGTTCCTCTACTTCCAGCCCGACGAGGTCACCCCCCTGGAGGACGCGTGAACGGCCGGACCCTGGTCGCCGGCATCGGCAACGTCTTCCTCGGCGACGACGGCTTCGGCGTCGAGACCGTACGGGCCCTGATGGCGCACCCCCTGCCCGAGGGCGTGGAGGCGGTGGACTTCGGCGTCCGCGGCGTCCACCTCGCCTACCAGGTCCTCGACGGCTACGACACGCTCCTGCTGGTCGACGCCACCGCACGCGGCGGCGAGCCGGGCACGCTCTACCTCATCGAGGCGGACGCGGACGCGGACGCGAGACCGGGGCCGGCCGGCGCCGGGACACCGCCGCCGCCCGCCCTCGACGGGCACCAGATGTCCCCCGATGCCGTCCTCGCCCTGCTCGACACCCTGTGCGCCGGGACCGGCGCCACCGCGCCGCGGCGCGTCCTCGTCCTCGGCTGCGAACCGGCCGGGGTCGAGGAGGGCATCGGACTGAGCGCACCCGTGGCCGCCGCCGTGCCGGAGGCCGTACGCATGGTCCTGGACCTGATCCACGGCCGGGCCGACGACGAAACCGACCGGCTTCGCCGCGAACTGAGGAGAACCCCATGAAGAAGGCCGTCATCGGCGGGGCCGCGGCCGCCGCCGCCCTCGCCGCCGTCGTACTGCAGGTCCTCCCCGACCTCCGGCGCTATCTGCGCATGCGCCGCATGTGACACCGCCGCGGGCACGGCCGTGGACGCGGGTGCGGACACGGTCGCCCGAATGGCGTACGGGTCGCGCCGCGCACCGGCGTGCCCGACCATCCGGACTCCGTCCCGCCGGTTCAATGAGCCCCGGCAGGACGGAGTCCGATGCACGAGATGTCGATCGCCATGGCCGTCGTGGGCCAGGTGGAAGAGGCCGCCCTGGCGGGCGGCGCACAGGCCGTCACCTCCGTACGGCTGGGGGTCGGTGAGCTGGCGGGGGTGGTCCCCGACGCGCTGGCCTTCTGTTTCGAACTGGCCTGTGCCGGAACGGTCCTCGAAGGCGCCACGCTCGTCACCGAGTCCGTGACGGCCCGCGCCCGCTGCGCGTCCTGCCCCGGCACCTGGGCGGTGGGCATGCCCCCCGAACTGTGCTGCCCCGGATGCGGCAGGGCCACCGAGGTGGAGCTGCTGTCGGGCCGTGAGCTGGAGATCCTCAGCGTGCGCTGGGAAGACGGCCCCGCCGGTGCCCGTACCCGCGAACCGATTCCCGAGGAGGCCTGAACCATGTGCCGAGTGGTCGATCTGCGGCAGGCGGTGCTCGCCAAGAACGACGCCACCGCCCAGGTCCTGCGCACCGAACTCACCGCCCGCGGTACGACGGTGGTCAACCTGCTCTCCAGCCCCGGCAGCGGCAAGACGGCGCTGCTGGAGCGCGAACTGTTCCTCGCGCGGGAGCGGGGCGTGGCCGTGGCCGCGCTGACGGCCGACCTGGCCACCGAGAACGACGCGGTGCGGCTGGCCCGTTCGGGCGTACCGGTCAAGCAGGTCCTCACCGACGGACTGTGCCACCTGGAGGCCGCGATGCTCGGCCGGCACCTGGACGGCTGGCTGCCCGAGGACACCCGGCTGCTGTTCGTGGAGAACGTGGGCAACCTGGTCTGCCCGGCCGGCTACGACCTCGGGGAATCGCTGCGGGTGGTGCTCGCCTCGGTGACCGAGGGCGAGGACAAGCCGCTGAAGTACCCGACCGCCTTCGGACTGGCCCAGCTGGTGGTGGTCACCAAGACCGACATCGCGGGCGCCGTCGAGTTCGACGAGGCCGCCTTCCGCGCCAACGTCGAGCGGGTCAATCCCGGTGTGGAAGTGGTGCTCACCTCGGCGAAGACGGGCGAGGGCCTGGGCGTCCTGCTCGACCGGGCGCTGGCGGCGGGTTCGGGGACCGGGACGCACACCCCGGTGATGGCCCGTCAGCAGCACGCGTCCGGCCACGACCACGGCCACGGCCACGATTACGGCCACGACCACGGCCACGATTACGGCCACGGCCACGGCCACGATCACGACGAGGGTCGTGACCACGATCACGGCCACCCGCACGTCCATCCTGTCGCCCAGTCCCGCTGATGGAGGCGGTGGAGCGCCGCCGGGTCACCGTCCGGGGCGTGGTCCAGGGCGTCGGCTTCCGGCCCTACCTCTACACCCGCGCGACCGGACTGGGGCTGGCCGGGCACGTCACCAACACCCCCGAGGGCGTCGTCGCGGAGGTCGAGGGCGCCCCGGCCGCGGTGTCGCTGTTCTGCGAACGGCTCGCGGCGGACGCGCCCCCGCTGGCCGTCGTCGACGCCGTCGACCACTTCGAGGTCCCCGTCGCGGGCGGGGCCGGATTCACCATCGTCGCCTCCCGGACCGGCGGCCCCGCCCGGACCCTGGTCTCCCCGGACGTGGCCACCTGCGCCGACTGCCTCACCGAACTGGCCGACCCGGCCGACCGGCGTCACCGCCACCCCTTCATCACCTGCACCCACTGCGGGCCGCGCTTCACCATCGTCACCGGGCTGCCGTACGACCGCGCCCACACCACCATGGCCCGCTTTCCCATGTGCCCCGACTGCGCCCGCGAGTACGGGGACCCGGCCGACCGCCGCTTCCACGCGCAGCCGGTGGCCTGCCCCGCCTGCGGGCCCCGCCTCAGGCTGCTCACCGGGCGGCCGCCCCGCGAGAGCACCGGCCCGGACCCGGTCGACGGGGCCCGGCGGCTCCTGGCGGCCGGCGCGATCCTCGCCGTCAAGGGCCTGGGCGGCTACCACCTGGCCTGCGACGCCACCCACGCGGGCGCCGTGGCCGAGCTGCGCCGTCGCAAGGCCCGCGGGGACAAGCCCTTCGCGCTGATGGTCCGGGACCTCGCCGATGCCGAGCGGTTCGCGCACGTCGGACCCGAGGAGCGGGAACTCCTCACGGGCGGCGAAGTGCCCATCGATGTGATCCGACTCCGC
>NZ_JBSGXU010000189.1:0-15416 GCF_053610205.1 Streptomyces sp. NPDC054932
GCCCCCGGCCGGCAGCCGCGGACCCGAGCGGGGTCCGCGGGCAGCCGTTCCCGGGGCGCGCCCGAGGAAATCCGAAGGCGCCCCCGGGTGCGGTGACTCGTGCCACCAGCCCTGCGGCGCGCCATGGCCGCGCCATGGCCGCGCCATGGCCGCGGCACCCTCGGCTCATGACCCGATCCGGCTCCTGCCGGGGGTCCCGGGCCGGGCCGCAGCGCGGAACCGATGCTCGGGCGAATCGTTTCTGCACCCCTTGGGACAAGCATTCGCACCACCCACAACTGCATAAAGGCTCGACTCGCACCGCTTTCGCACCACCTCCAAGACACCACGTCCCTGCCGACGTGTTCAACCGAACGGAGGAAGCCGTGGCCCAGGCGCCCAGGTTTCGCAAAGATGCAGTCGCAGTACCGGAGGAGAAGCATCCGGTCGACGAGACCCTGCCTCCCCTGAAAATGTTCACGAGCGGTCTCCAGCACGTGGCCGCCATGTACGCGGGTGTCGTTGCCCCGCCCATGATCGTCGGCCCTGCCGTCGGGCTCTCCGCCACCGAGACCGCGTTCCTGATGGGCGCCTCGCTCTTCACCGCCGGCCTCGCGACCCTCCTCCAGACCCTCGGATTCTGGAAGGTCGGCGCCAAACTCCCCTTCGTCAACGGGGTTTCCTTCGCCGGTGTGACCCCGATGATCGCGATCGGCAAGGGGGAGGGGGACAACGCCCTTCCCATCATCTTCGGCGCGATCATCGTTGCCGGGGTCGTCGGCTTCCTCGCCGCCCCCTACTTCGGCAAGCTCGTCCGCTTCTTCCCGCCGGTCGTGACGGGCACGGTCATCACCCTCATCGGCGTCTCGCTCCTGCCCGTCGCCTTCAACTGGTCGCAGGGCGGCAACCGCACCGCCACCGACTACGGCTCCATGCAGAACATCGGCATGGCCGCGCTCACCCTGGTCATCGTCCTGCTGATGCGCAAGTTCCTGCGCGGCTTCCTCCAGCAGATATCCATCCTGCTCGGCCTGGTCGCGGGCACGCTGATCGCCCTGCCCCTCGGCATGACCAGCTTCGACGCCGTCAAGAACGCGTCGGTGGTCGGCTTCCCGACCCCCTTCCACTTCGGCGCCCCGCAGTTCCAGATCGCTGCCATCATCTCGATGTGCATCGTCATGCTGGTCTGCATGACCGAGTCCACCGCCGACATCCTGGCGCTGGGCAAGATCGTCGGACGGCCGGCGGACGCGGGGACCATCGCGGGCGGCCTGCGCGCCGACACCCTCGGCAGTGCGATCAGCCCGCTCTTCAACGGGTTCATGTGCAGCGCCTTCGCCCAGAACATCGGGCTGGTCGCCATGACGAAGGTGCGCAGCCGCTTCGTCGTCGCCGCGGGCGGCGGCATCCTGATCCTGCTGGGCCTGTGCCCCATGGCGGCCTCCGTCATCGGAGTGGTCCCGCTCCCGGTCCTCGGCGGCGCCGGCATCGTCCTCTTCGGCTCGGTCGCGGCCAGCGGCATCCAGACCCTGGCCGGGGCGGCCATGGAGAAGGGCGAGAACGCCCTGATCGTCGCCGCCTCCGTGGGCATCGGCCTGATCCCGATCGCCGCGCCGGAGTTCTACCACGCCTTCCCGAAGGACCTGCTGGTCGTCCTCGACTCCGGCATCAGCACCGGCTGCGTGGTGGCCATCCTGCTGAACCTGGCCTTCAACCACCTCGGAGCCAGGAGGGGCGCGGCCGCCGCCACCCCCGAACCGGTGCCGGTGCACTGACCGGCGCCGGACCGCCGGGCCGGCCTCAGCCGCCGTGCCCGGCGGTCCGCCGCCGTTCGGCACGGTGGTCGAGGGCGCCGACGATGCGCTGCCAGGCCGGTGACGCCTCGGAGATCCGGGAGGAGACCAGCTTCAGGTACCCCGGCCGACTGCCGCCCCGTGCGTGTGCGATCTCCCATGCGTCCAGGTCGTCGATGAGCCGGTCCAGGCGTGGATCGTCCGGGTCCCAGTCGACCGATTGATCACAGGCCAGGTAGAGCCGCGTCGTCTCGGGGTCGTCGAGGCCGGCGTTCTTCTCCCGTAGCCGCTGTGGCACGGCCTGCGGGTCCAGCGCCTGCATCAGGATCCACGCGTCGCGCTCCAGCCGTACCCGCTGTTCGCCGATCCCGAGAGCGCGCATCCGGTCCAGGAGGGCGACCACCTCGCAGGGCAGGACCAGCTTCTCGCCGCTGTCCAGTTCGGCGATCCGGCGGCGGTACTCGGTGAGTTCGTCGATCCTGCGCCGCAGCCCGGCGTCGATGTCCGTGACGGCCGCGGCGAACTCGGTCGGCTGCGCGTGCAGCAGGGCGTCGATACGGGCCAGCGGCACCCCCGCATCGGCGAGGGTCCTGATCCGGATCAGATCCACCGCGGCCTGCGCGCTGTACCGCCGATAGCCGGAGGCATCGCGCCCGGGCTCGGGCAACAGGCCGACGTGGTGGTAGTGGCGAACGGTGCGCACGGTCACCCCGGCGGTCGCCGCCAACTGACTGATCGTGAGCACCGTCCTCCTCGGGTCTCCGTACAGCGGGGTCGTGTTGAGTCTAGGCAGTCGTCCCCTTCGGATCCTCCCGGGCGGCGCGGGCCCGGTCGACGACGTCGCGGACCGCCCGGACCACGGCGTCGGGGCGGTCGAAGCAGAGCCGGTGGTGACTCGTGTCCGAGACGATGCGCTGTTCCCCGTGCGAGACCGCCTTCACCAGGGCCGCGTCCATCCTCGCCTTGCCGTCGTTCATCTCCTGCACCGTCCGCTCCGACGTCAGCGCCTGCAGGGCGGGGTCGTCGCCCAGCACGCCGACAGCGACCACCGGTACGTCGGGAACGGGCGGCCCGGCCCGCAGTTCGGCGGCGACGGCGGCCAGCCCGGTGCGCTCGGCGATGCCGGCGCGGGTCCACGCGTCACTCGCCTTGGCATCGACCAGCGCCCGCCGCACGTGCTCCGGATAGTCCGCGAGCAACTCGGTCCTCATCTCGCGCAGGGCCGGACGCATCCGTTCCAGCTGCTCCCGGCCCGGTGCCATCCGCTCCACCGCGGCCAGGCTCGCCGCGACGGGCATGAAGTCGTCCCAGTCGCGGTGGAAGGCGTCCAGCCAGACGAGCCCCGCCACGTCCTGCGGGTACAACTGCGCGAACCGGTGTGCGTAGAAGCCCCCGAGGGAGTGCGGCACCAGCACGTACGGGGCCGGGATGTCCTGGGCCCGCAGCAGCGCGCGCAGTTCCGTGGCGACCGCGGTGGCGGTGCGCGGCAGCGGAAGGGGATCGCTGTAGCCCGTGCCGCCGCGGTCGTACACAACGGCGGTGGTGAACTGCGCGACCTCCTGCTGGACGCCGAAATAGTCCAGGCCGACCGCACTGGCGCCCGGCAGGAACACCACGGCCGGTCCGCCGCTGCCCGAGCGGTGCACGAAGATGCTGCGGCCTTCCGTCTCCTGGAACCCTCCGAGCGGCGGGGCGGGCCGGGCCGGGGAAGTGATGTCGTTCGTCATGCGACCAGACTCCAACCCTGACGCAGGGTCAGGGTCAAGCCGCTTCCGCAGCCGTTGCCGCGCGCTGCGCTCAGCAGGTCGAGTGGAAGAGCCCGCCGACCCGCTCGGTCGCGGCCAGCCGGTTGTATACCTCCACGGCCGCGGGCGTCTCCTCCACGTGCACCTCGACCCCCGCCGCCCGGAGCACTTCCAGCGTCTGCGGTGCGACCCCGAGGCGCTTTTCCATGCCACGGCTCAGGACCACCGCGCTCACCCCGAGGTCGAGGAGCTCGCGCACCTCCTGCGGCTGGATGCCGGGGTCGTGCCGCGTGCCGTGCTCGGACCAGTCCCAGGGACGGCCGCCGCCCGGGTAGAGCCTGAAGTCCTTGCCGGGCGCCAGCCCTTCGACCTCGATCCGGCCCCAGGAGAGGTGAGTGACGAGCGGGGAGCGATCCGAGGCCGCCGTCCCCGCCGTGGCGGGCGTCGCCGGCTCAGTCGGCGTGGTCACCCGGGGATTCCACTGCATCAGATTGCTCATCAGCTCGGCCTGTTCGATCGCGTCGTCCAGGGCGTGGTGCGTGTGGCGGCGCTTCGACAGCAGTCCGCGCGGCATCCGGCCCTTCACGGCCGCCCGCAGCGGCACCCGCGCCTTCGTCGCGTAGAGGGTTTTCATGTCCAGGCAGCCGGAGTGGCCGAAGGGGCTGTCCCCGCCGAACCGGATCAGGTACCAGTACAGGAAGGTCCAGTCGAAGGAGGCCGGATAGCCGCACATCACCGGCTGCGCCCCCGCGGACACCTCCCGTACCCACGCGCAGAACTCGGCCATGGCCACCGCCGGATCGGCGCCCTCGCGCACCAGCCGGTCGCGGTCCAGCCCGCTGACGGCCAGCGCCGCGGGCACGAACTCCTCACTGATGGGGCGCAATTCCCGGTAGAAGGTGTGCTTTTCGGGATCGGCCGCCGTGTACGAGGCTCCGTCCTGCCGGCCCGCGACCGCCGCCCCGAAGCTGATCATCGAATACGGTCCGGGAATGGGTCCGTCGGCCTCGATGTCGACGGAGATGTAGAGACTGGGACGTGCGGTGCGAGCTGCCATGGGCCCGAGCATGCCAGTCCGTGACGCGCCGATCATCCCGTTTTCCCGCGGGTGCCGGGTGCGGAATCGCCGCTCGGCCACCGCGGGGGGACGATGGGAAGAGGGGCGCGTCGCACACGTCGGACACGTCGGACGCTTCGGTGGCGTCGGATCGAGGGAACAGCCATGTTCGAGGACAGCAGGGCATTCAGCGGATTCGCGGTCGACGACCTGGACAGGGCCAGGGAGTTCTACGGCACGACCCTCGGCCTGCGCGTCTCGCAGGACGGGGAGATGGGCCTGCTCCGCCTGCACCTCGCGGGTGACACCACGGTCCTGGTCTATCCGAAGGAGGACCACCGGCCCGCGAGCTTCACGATCTTGAATTTTCCCGTGGACGACGTCGAGCGGGCCGTCGACGAGCTCACCGCCCGCGGTGTCGGATTCGAGCGCTACGAGGGCTTCGAGGCGGACGCCAAGGGCATCGTGCACGGTGAGGGCGGCATGCCCACCATCGCCTGGTTCAAGGACCCGGCGGGCAACATCCTCGCGGTGCTCGACGGGGGCCCCTGACCCCCTGACCCGGCTGACCCGAGGCGAACGCCCCGCCGGTACGGCCCCGCCCACCCCCTCCGGGCCGGGCGGGGCCGTTCACGTTCTCGTCAGGAGGCCGGGGTCAGGAACATGCCCGTCTGGTCCCCGCCCGCGGTGTTCTTGCAGCTGAAGCCGGAGCTCGCGGGCTGGGCGACGACCAGGGCCAGGCAGCGGCCCGCGGCCAGCTGGCCGTAGTGGTTCGGGTGCATGGACTCCTGGATCGGCCCCTGCGTCTCGTTGTTGTCGATCCAGCGCGCCCACTCGCTCGTCCTCGCCGAGGCGGGCACCGTGGAGCTCACCTGCTTGCTCGCCTTCGCGCACACCTCACGGCCCTGCATCATGTCCCGCAGGTCCAGGAACTGCACGCCCTTGGCCGCCGCGACGCCCTTGATCCGGTCCGCCATCTGCGGCACGAGCGAGTCCCGCGCCCAGTCGGAGTCCCGGTTCCAGAAGGGGCAGCCGCCCGTGTTGAGCCGGCTCCAGTCGCTCTGCGTGTACCGGTTCTCCGCGCCGCGCGGGATCGGCGACGGGTAGGACTGCAGCACGATCCGGTACGAGGAATCGGCGTACCCGGCCGCCCGCATCACGGCCCGGATCTCGTCCACGGACTTGCCGACCTTGGCCATGACCCCGTCGATCTTCTGGTCGACGCCGTACTGCTGGTCGTCGTAGCAGTAGGAGTTCCAGATGACGAAGTCGAGGGCGCAGTCCTTGATGATGTCGGCGAAGCCGAGGTCGTTCCCGCCGATGGACAGGGCGATGATCTTGACGTTGTGGCTCGCGGCCACCGCCGCGAGCTGATCGGCCTGCGGGGCCTCGCCCTTGTAGGCGACTCCGCCGTTGGAGGCGCGGAAGACGTTGTCCGAGACCGCGCCGGAGCAGGCCAGGTTCACGGCGACGTCGGCGATCGCCCCTGCGCTGCGGACCTCGGCCGAGTCGGACCGGTGACAGCCGCCGGCGGTGGTCCCGTAGACCTTGGCGGGGTCGTAGGTGCTGCCGCTGACCCAGCCCCGGTCGGTCCCGTTGCGGCTCCCGCTGTTGGTGAGGCTGTTGCCCTTCCAGCGTCCGGCCTCGCCGGAGATGTAGCTGTCACCCATGGACACCACGGCGGTGGGTCCGTTCCCGGGGCTGGCGGCGGAGGTTCCGGCTCCGCCGGCGAGCAGCGCGCTGACGGCGAGCGGCACGACCACTCCGGCCCCGGCCAGTCGTCGCACCCGACTGCGGTCCCGGTCCTTGCTGACGTTGCGGAATCCGATCACTGCGGAACTCCTGCGTTCGGCCACGCCGAAGTCGGCGACGACTGCGTCGCGTGGCTGGGAAGTGGGGGTACCGCCGGCCGGTGGCATCGGAAAGGTGACACGGGCCCACTTGTTACCGCTAGGTACAGGCAAGTTACGAACAAGTAACAACCGACCGGTCGTTCGGGGATCCGGTTCCTGTCGGGCCGTCAGGGAGCGCCCGGTGAGGTGTCGCGTTGTGGAATGCAAACGGCTCCGCCCCCGTGCCGTGAGGCGACGGGGGCGGAGCCGTCGGGTTCGACCGCTGTGCGTTCCGGTCGAATCCGGGTGTCAGCCGACCAGCTGCTCGTACGCGGGAAGCGTCAGGAAGTCCGCGTAGTCCGCGTCCAGGGAGACCTGCAGGAGGAGGTCGTGGGCCTGCTGCCACTTGCCGGACGTGAAGGCATCCTCGCCGACCTCGGCGCGGATGGCGGTCAGTTCCTCGGCCGCGATCCTGCGGGTCAGCTCTGCCGTGGCCGTCTCGCCGTTCTCGAACACGACGCCCGCGTTGATCCACTGCCAGATCTGCGAGCGCGAGATCTCGGCGGTGGCCGCGTCCTCCATCAGGCCGAAGATGCCGACGGCGCCGAGGCCGCGCAGCCAGGCCTCGATGTAGCGGATGCCGACCTGAACCGCGTTGCGCAGGCCCTCGTACGTCGGCTTCGCGTCCAGCGAGTCGATCGCGATGAGCTCGCCCGGGGCCACCGAGACGTCCTCGCGCAGCCGGTCCTTCTGGTTCGGCTTCTCGCCGAGCACCGCGTCGAAGGAGGCCATCGCGATCGGGACCAGGTCGGGGTGGGCGACCCAGGAGCCGTCGAAGCCGTCGCCGGCCTCGCGGTCCTTGTCGGCCTTGACCTTCTCGAACGCGACCTTGTTGACCTCGGCGTCCTTGCGGGACGGGATGAAGGCGGCCATGCCGCCGATGGCGTGCGCGCCGCGCTTGTGGCAGGTGCGGACCAGCAGTTCGGTGTACGCACGCATGAACGGGGCGGTCATCGTCACCGCGTTGCGGTCCGGCAGGACGAACTTCTCGCCGCCGTCACGGAAGTTCTTCACGATGGAGAACAGGTAGTCCCAGCGGCCCGCGTTCAGGCCCGCCGCGTGGTCGCGCAGCTCGTAGAGGATCTCCTCCATCTCGTATGCGGCGGTGATCGTCTCGATGAGGACGGTCGCGCGGACGGTGCCCTGGGGGATGCCGACGTAGTCCTGGGCGAAGACGAAGATCTCGTTCCAGAGGCGCGCCTCCAGGTGCGACTCCGTCTTCGGCAGGTAGAAGTACGGACCCTTGCCGAGGTCGATCAGGCGCTTCGCGTTGTGGAAGAAGTAGAGCCCGAAGTCCACGAGCGAGCCGGAGGCCGGGCCGCCCTCGAACCGCAGGTGACGCTCCTCCAGGTGCCAGCCGCGCGGCCGCATGACCACGGTCGCCAGCTCCGCGGCGGGCTTCAGGGCGTACGCCTTGCCGGTGCGGGGGTCGGTGAAGTCGATGCGACGCTCGTAGGCGTCGATGAGGTTGAGCTGGCCGAGGACGACGTTCTCCCAGGTGGGAGCGGAGGCGTCCTCGAAGTCGGCGAGCCAGACCTTGGCGCCCGAGTTCAGGGCGTTGATGGTCATCTTGCGGTCCGTCGGACCGGTGATCTCCACACGGCGGTCGTTCAGCGCGGCCGGGGCCGGCGCCACCTTCCAGTCGCCCTCGCGGACCTGTGCGGTGTCCGGGAGGAAGTCGAGGGTGGAGGTCCGGGCGATCTCGGCGCGGCGCTCGCCGCGACGGGCGAGGAGCTCGGCGCGGCGGGGGGCGAACCGCCGGTGAAGCTCGGCCACGAAGGCGAGGGCCGCTTCGGTGAGGACTTCGTCCTGCCGGGGCAGGGGCTCGGCGTCGACGATGGCCAGCGGGGACGGCGCTGGTGCGGACATATCTGTCACTCCTTCAGCGGCGGTGCCTGGCGGCCGCGGGGGAATGCTCGCGCGAGACGGCACGCAGTGCCGTCGGGTGTGGAGAGTTCCGGGATACGGTCGCGGGCGCCGTCTGTGGGTTCAGGGCGCTTCTGACCAGTGGATAGTAATTTCCTCATGGTGGAAGTTCAATGGTTTGTTGATGTCGAGATTCTCTGAGTCGACAGATTCCGCTTCCCGGTGGCCCTCAGTGCCATTGCCGTCACACCGTGCTCAGAGGAGTCGTACCAGGTCGGGCGGCGTGTCGATGTCGAAGGCCTCCGCGATGTCCGAGCACTCCACCAGCATGAGCTCTCCGGCATGTCGTGCAAGATGCACCCGCGCGCCCTTGTCGCCGGTCGCCGCCGCCGCGATGTCGGCCCAGCGGTCCGCGCCGAACAGCACGGGGTGGCCGCGCTCCCCGTCGTACGCCGCCGCCGCCAGGCTCGCGGGGGAGCGGTAAGCCTCCAGCACCCGGGCCACGGCCGCCGGGCCGATGCCCGGCTGGTCCACCAGCGAGACCAGGGCCGCGCGGGCGCCCGTACCGGCCAGCGAGGCGAGGCCGACCCGCAGCGAGGAGCCCATCCCCTCGGCCCAGTCCGGGTTGTCCACGACCACGCAGCCGGCCAGGTCCGCGCGCTCGCGGACCTCGGACGCCGAGGCGCCGAGCACCACGTGCACCGGGCCGCAGCCCGCCTCGCGCAGGACCCGTACCGCGTTCTCGACCAGCGGACGGCCGCGGAAGGGGAGCAGGGCCTTGGGTCGCCCGCCGAGCCGGCGGCCACCGCCGGCGGCCAGGAGCAGGCCCGCGATCAGGGGTGAATCGGAGTGTGCGTTGGCTGACATGCCACCGATTCTCGCTCCTGCGCGAAACCGGGTGACCGCCGTGCCAGGGAGCGGCGTACGGAGGCCAGTGCGGCACCGATCCGCAGCGGACGGGCGATCCGGTTCTCGGTGGCGGCCAGCAGGGCACGTTCGTCACGGTCGGTCAGCATCTCGCCGTCTCCTTGCCAATCGGGGGCCAATAAGGCGAGTCTGGTCCTCGATTGGCCTGGCCGTCAGAGCCAATCAGGGGAGGTTGGCATGGCAAACGGGCGAGTGGTCCAGACAGCGGACAGAACCATCGGCAGCCGCCAGCTCGCGGCCCTGCTGCCCGCCGAGGTCCTGGCCCGCCCCGGCTACCGGGCGCTCGCCGACGCCGTCCGCACGCTGATCCTCGACGGCCGCATCGCCCTGCACGTCCGGCTGCCCGCCGAACGCGAACTCGCCGACGCGGTCGGCGCCAGCCGGGCCACCGTCACCGGCGCCTACGACCTGCTGCGCGAGAGCGGCTACGTCCGCAGCCGGCGCGGCTCCGGCACCTGGACCGAGCTCCCCGAGGGCCACCGCCCGGTCGGGGCCCACGCCCTCCTCGGGGCCGGCGGCCACAGCGCCGACGGCGAACCGGGCATCGACCTGGCCATCGCCGCCATGGGCGCCCCGGACGGCATCCTCGCCGACGCCCTCGCCCGGGCCGCGCCGAGACTCCCCACGGCCGCCCGGACGCCCGGCTACCACCCCTTCGGCCTGCCCGACCTGCGGACGGCCGTCGCCGACCGGTTCACCCGGCGCGGACTGCCCACCCGCCCCGAGCAGATCCTCGTCACCTCCGGCGCCCAGCATGCCTTCACCCTCGTCGTCAGCCTGCTCTGCCGGGCCGGCGACCGGGTCGTCACCGAGAACCCCACCTACGCCAACGCCCTGGACGCCCTGCGCCACGCCCGGCTGCGCATGGGCTCCATCGCCGTCTCCGAGAGCGGCTGGGACCTGGAGATCGCCGAGTCCACCCTGCGCCAGACCGTGCCGAGGCTGGCGTACGTGATCCCCGACTTCCACAACCCGACGGGCGCCCTGATGCCCGACGAGCAGCGACTGCGGCTGCTCGCGGCGACCCGGCGCACCGGCACCTGGCTGGTGGTCGACGAGACCATCGCCGACATCGCGCTCGACGTCCCGGCGCCCAGGCCCCTGGCCTCGCTGGCCCCGCGCGGCGGCGCCGACCACGTGGTGACCATCGGCTCCCTCAGCAAGACGCACTGGGGCGGGCTGCGCGTCGGCTGGATCCGGGCCGGCGCGAAGATGATCACCGAGCTGACGGCCGTCCGGGTCTCCGCCGACATGACCGGCTCGGTGCTCGACCAGCTGGTCGCCCTCCCGCTGCTGGAGGGCATGGAACGCTCCCTGCCCGCACGCCTCGCACAGCTGAGGATCCAGCGCGAGGCCCTGGTGGCATCGCTCCAGCGGCACACCCCGGAATGGTCCTGGCAGGTCCCGCCGGGCGGGCTCTCGCTCTGGGTCGACCTCGGCGAGCCGGTGAGCTCCGCCCTGGCCGACCGGGCCGCGGCGGCCGGTGTCCACATCGGCCGCGGCGCCCGCTTCGGGGTGGACCCGGGCACCTTCGAACACCGGCTCCGGATTCCCTACACGCTCCCCGCGGACCGCCTGGACGAGGGCATCCGCCGTCTCGCGAGCGCCTTCCACGACGGGATCCCGCTGCCGTCGGCGGTGGAGCGCCCGCACTGGGTGGCGTAGCGGGAGACAGCCTCCGAGACCTGCCCCGTGCGGCCCTTACCCGGCCGCGCGGCGGAAGTGGGCGTTCGCCGCCGGGCGGAACATCAGGACCACCGCCGTGAGAACGGCCGCCGGATGGACGGTCCGGCTGATGCCGAAGACCCATTCGAAGGCGCCCGCGCGGGCCAGCGCGTCGGAGAGCGAACCGCCGCCGAGGAGGTACCCCAGCGGTCCGACCACGAGCGAGGCGCTGCCGAGGACGCCGAGGCCGACGGCCAGGGTGGCCCGGGCCCAGCCGGCGCCGCGGCGCATACGTACGGCGACCAGCACGGCGGCGGTGAACACGGCCAGCCGCACCGCAAGACCCACGCCCGACTCCCCGGCCGGAGCCCGGCCGACCATCAGGGCGGTCTCGAAGGCACCGGCGGCCACGGCCGTGACCCAGAGCGCGAAGGCGGCCCGCACGACGGCGGGCGGCGGGCCGGGGCTTCGGCGCCCCGCGGCCGGGTGCGCCGGGACGGAGGTGGCAGGCATCGGGGGCTCGCTCTCGTGAGGGGGCGTCGACACCCCGATGCTCCCGCGGGCCCGCGCCCGGCACCCGCCTGCAGCCCCGCGCATCGGCCCTGGGGCCAGCCCCCTACGGCGTGCGGATCAGGCGGCGGGTGGCGGCTGCCGCGACCGCCGAGGTGCGGGAGTCGACGCCGAGCTTGGCGTAGATGTGCACCAGGTGGGACTTGACCGTGGCCTGGCTGAGGAAGAGCTTCTTGGAGATCTGCTGGTTCGACAGCCCGTCCGCGACCAGCTGGAGCACTTCCAGCTCCCGCTTCGTCAGCGCCTGCGCCGGGGTCCGCATCCGGTCCATCAGGCGCAGCGCCACCGCCGGGGCCAGCGCCGACTGGCCCGCCGCGGCCGTACGGACGGCCGCCGCGAGCTCCTCCGGCGGGGCGTCCTTCAGCAGGTAGCCCGAGGCGCCCGCCTCCACCGCCGCCAGGATGTCCGCGTCGGTGTCGTACGTGGTCAGCACCAGCACCCGGGGCGCCCCCGGGCGGGCGGTGATCAGGGCCGTCGCCTCGGAACCGTGCATACCGGGCCCGAACTGCAGGTCCATCAGCACCACGTCCACCGGCTCCCCGGCGGCCAGCTCCACCGCCCGCTCGGCGGTCGCGGCCTCGGCTACCACCGCGAAGTCCGGTTCGGTGTCCAGCACCGCGCGCAGCCCGGCCCGGACCACCGGGTGGTCGTCGGCGAGCAGGAGACGGATGGTCACAGGGCCTCCACGGGGTCCGTGTGTTCCAGATGTTCCAGGGGCAGCGGCAGGGTGACGGCCACGGCGGTGCCCTGCCCGGGGGCGGACTCCACCGTGAACAGCCCGCCCAGGGTCTCGGCGCGCGAGCGCATGGCGGGCAGCCCGAAGCCGCCGTCGCCCGAGCCGGAGGTGACCGAGGACGGGTCGAAGCCGTGCCCGTCGTCCACGATGTCGAGGGTGACCGAGGCGTCCATGAACGTCAGGGTGATCTCGGCGCGTCCGGCCCGCGCGTGCCGCACCACATTGGCCAGCGCCGACTGCGCGATCCGCAGCAGGGCCACCTCGTACGGGGTGGGCAGCACCCGCGGGCTGCCGGTCAGCGAGAACCGCACGCGCGGCCCCGGAACCCCCGCGCAGAGCCGTTCCAGCGCGGCCGCGAGCGACCCGTGCTCCAGGTCCGGCGGGGTGAGGGCCCGTACGAAGCGACGCGCCTCGGCGAGGTTCTCCTGGGCCGCCTCCCGGGCCCGGGCGATGTGCGGCCGGGCCGGGGCCCCCTCGGGCAGCGCCCGCTCCGCGGCCCGCAGCAGCAGCTGGATCGAGGAAAGCCCCTGGGCGAGGGTGTCGTGGATCTCCCGGGCGAGGCGCTCCCGCTCGGCCAGGATCCCGGCGCCCCGCTCGGCCGCGGCCAGCTCCGCCCGGGTCGTGATCAGCTCCTCGATCAGCTCCCGGCGGCGCTCGCTCTCGCGGTACAGCGCCTGGTAGCCCAGTACGGTCGCCACCGCCACCGCTCCGCCCAGCAGCGGCCCGAGGAAGGCGCCGGGAGTCACCGCGCTGCTGTGCGCGAGGAATCCGCCGATGGCCGCGCAGGCGGTCACCGCGACGGCCGTGACCCCCCAGCGCAGCCGCAGGAGGTGCAGCTCCAGGAAGTACAGCGGGAAGGCGATCCACAGCCCGTCGGGGGAGACCACGAGCAGCGCCGCCCACGCCGCACCGAGCCCGGTCAGCCACAGCGCCCCGGCGCGCGGCGAGCTGTGCACGGCGGGGGCCCGTACGCCGCCCACGTAGACGGCGGCCAGCACCGCGCAGGCGGTGATCACCCAGGGGGCCCGGGGCGCGGAGTCGGCGACGGCCCGCCCGGCGGCGAGCGCGAGCAGCCCGAAGAACAGCGCGTGCAGGCACAGCCGCAGCACCTTGGAGACGGGGGTGAGCGCGCGGGAGGCGGAGGGGCCGGCGACGGGCGCGGAGAGCGCCGAGGGCGCGGCGGGCGCGGCGGGCGGCGCGGAACGAGCGGAGGAAACGGGAGCAGTCATGGCCGGACCAGCCTAAGTGGGGACGGACCGGCCCCGGTCAACCGAAAGTTTGATGTCCGGACGCACCCTTCGATACGAGGATCACTACTGTGGCGCGATGCCTTGTGTCCACGCGGAAGACCAAGGTGGGGGACATGTTCGTCGCATGGAGAGATCTACGGTTCGCCAAGGGCCGCTTCGCCCTCATGGGTTCGGTCGTGCTGCTCATCACACTGCTGGTCGGTCTGCTGTCCGGGCTCACCTCCGGCCTGGCCCGGGAGAACATCTCGGCCATCACCGGCCTGCCCGCCTCGCACCTGGCCTTCGCCGCGCCCACCGGGGACCAGAAAGTGTCCTTCACCAACTCGCAGGTGCCCGAGTCCGCCTGGCTCGCCTGGCGCGAACAGCCCGGGGTGAAGTCGGCGGAGCCACTCGGCATCCGCACCACCAACGCCGTCTCGGGTGAGCGCACCGCCGCGGTCTCGGTCTTCGGCGTGGAATCCGCCGGGGGGCTCGCGCCGCGTGACGCCGGCCTCACCCAGGGCCAGGTGGTCCTCGCCGAGAAGGCCGCGAAGGAGCTGGGCGGCCTGACCGCCGGGGCCAAGCTCAAGATCGGCCCGCTCGAATTGACCGTGGCCGCGGTGTCCGGGACCGCCGCCCACAGCCACACCCCGGTCGTCTGGATGGACCTGGGCGACTGGCAGCGCATCGGCAACCCCGGCACCTCCATCGACACCCTCGCCACCGTCGTCGCCGTCTCCGGCAGCGGCGTGGACCTCGCCGCGGCGGACAAGGCCGCCGCCACCAAGGCCCGGACCGTGGACGAGGCCCTGGGCGCCATCGGCTCGTACCAGGCCGAGAACGGCTCGCTCCAGCTGATGCGCGGCTTCCTCTTCGTGATCTCGGCCCTGGTGATAGGGGCCTTCTTCACGGTGTGGACGATCCAGCGCAGCGCCGACATCGCCGTGCTGAAGGCCCTGGGCGCCTCCACCCCGTACCTCCTGAAGGACGCCCTCGGCCAGGCCGTGGTGATGCTCTCCATCGGCACCGGGCTGGGCACCGCGCTCGCCGCCGGCTTCGGCGCACTGATCAGCGGCGGCCCCGTGCCCTTCGTCCTCGACACCGCCACGGTGCTCGTCCCCGCCGCCGTGATGATCCTGCTCGGCGCGCTGGGCGCTGCCCTGTCCATCCGGCGGATCACCGCCGTCGACCCGCTGACCGCCCTCGGGAGCGCCCGATGACCCTCCTCGTCCACGACGTCACACTGACCTACCCCGACGGTGAGAGCCGGCTCACCGCCCTCGACGCGGTCCGCCTGGAGGTCCCGGCGGGCACCCTGACGGCGGTGATCGGACCCTCCGGCTCCGGCAAGTCCAGCCTGCTCGCGGTCGCCGCCACCCTCGTCACCCCGGATTCCGGCCGGGTCGTCGTCGCCGGGCAGGACACCACGGAGCTCGGCCCCGCCGAGAAGTCGGCCCTGCGCCGGGAGAAGATCGGCATCGTCTTCCAGCAGCCGAACCTGCTGGCCTCGCTGACCGCGGCCGAGCAGCTCCAGGTCATGGCACACCTCTCCGGCCGCCCCGCGCGCGCCCAGCGCCGGCGCGCGCTGGAGCTGCTGGACGCGGTGGGCCTGGCCGACAAGGCCGACAAGCGGCCCCACCAGCTCTCCGGCGGCCAGCGGCAGCGGGTCAACATAGCCCGCGCCCTGATGAACGAGCCCGCGGTGCTGCTGGTCGACGAGCCGACGAGCGCGCTGGACCACGAGCGCGGCGCGGCCGTGCTCGACCTGCTGGTCACCCTGACCCGGGAGCGCGCCACCGCCACGGTGCTGGTCACGCACGACCACGCCCACCTGGAACGGATGGACCGGACGGCGACCATGACGGACGGCAGCCTGACGCTCAGCCCGGAGCCGGTCCCGGCGCCCTGAGCCAGGGGCCCTGAGCCGCGGGCTCTGGGCCCGCGTACGGGGAAGGCC
>NZ_JBSGXU010000190.1:0-15300 GCF_053610205.1 Streptomyces sp. NPDC054932
GGCTGGAACTCCAGCCCCGCCGGGCAGTCTTCCAGCCCCGCCGGCGTTTGAGGCGATCTTTCAGCCCCGCCGGCGTTCGAGGCGCGGGGGTCCGGGGGCAGCGCCCCCGCAACGGCGCCGCAGGTCACGGCAGGGCGGCCGCCAGGGCGGACAGCGTCGGGTGCCACGCGCTGTCCGACGGAGTCCCGTAGCCGACGACCACCGCATCCCGCGCGGGCAGCGCAACCGCCTCCGGGTGCCTGAAGGCCGACAGCCCGTGCAGGGCCAGGTCCTGCCAGGCCGCCGACTGCAGGACCGACCGCTCCGTCCCCCCGGGCAGGTCCAGCACCGCGTGCAGCCCCGCCGCGATCCCCGAGACGCCCACCCGGTCCCCCACCGCCGCCACCAGCTCGTCCCGGCGCCGCCGGTACCGCAGCCGCATCCCGCGCACGTGGCGGTCGTAGGCCCCGGAGGTGATGAACTCCGCCAGCGTGAGCTGATCCAGCGCGCTGGACGCCCACTCGGTGGGCCCCTTGGCCGCCAGGACCTCCTCCAGCAGGCCCGGCGGAAGCACCAGCCAGCCCATCCGCAGCCCGGGGGCCAGGGACTTGCTGGCCGTGCCGAGGTACACCACCCGGTCCGGGTCCAGACCCTGCAGCGCCCCGACCGGCTGCCGGTCGTAGCGGAACTCCCCGTCGTAGTCGTCCTCCAGGATCAGCCCGCCCGTGGTCCGGGCCCAGTCGACCGCGGCGGCCCGGCGGGCCGGGGTCAGGGCGACGCCCGTCGGGAACTGGTGCGCCGGGGTCAGCAGCACCGCGCCCGCCGCCGCGGTCAGCTCCCCGGTCCGGGCCCCCTGCGCGTCCACCCCCAGCGGGCGCGTCCGCAGCCCCGCCCGCACCAGCAGGTTGCGGTGGAAGTCCAGGCCGTAACCCTCCACCGCCACCTCCCGCACCCGCCGCGCGCGCAGGACCCCCGCGAGCAGCGCGAGCCCGTGCAGGAAGCCCGCGCACAGCACGATCCGTTCGGGGTCCGCGTACACGCCGCGCGCCCGCGCCAGGTAGCCGGCCAGCGCCCGGCGCAGCTCGATGCGGCCGCGGGCATCGCCCGCGTATCCGAAGGCATCGTTCGGGGCGTCCGTCAGCGCCCGCCGGGCCGCCGACAGCCAGGCCGCGCGCGGGAATCCGCCCAGGTCCGGGGAGCCCGGGATCAGGCTGTACGCGGGCCCCGTGCGCGCGGGGCGCCGTACGGGAGCGGGCGCCGCCGCGGACCGGCGCGGCCGGGCCCGTTCGGCGACGCGGGTGCCGGAGCCCCGGCGGGCCGTCAGCCAGCCCTCGGCGACGAGCTCGGCATAGGCCTCGGCGACCGTGTTCCGGGCGATCCCCAGGTCGGCGGCGAGGGTGCGCGAGGAGGGCAGCCGGGTCCCGGCCGCCAGTCGCCCGCTGCGCGCGGCCTCGCGCAGGGCCTCGGTGAGCCCGGCCCGCAGACCGCGTCCGGCGGTGAGGTCCAGGTGCAGGTCGGCGCCGAAAGTGGCCCACGATTCCGTCATGGATATGGACCATATCGGTGGGCCGCCTGCGTCCTACGGTGGATCACATGACGACCACACACGAACACGCCCCCGAGCACACCCCGCGCCTGCACATGGCGAAGCTCGCCCCCGAGGTCTACAAGGCCGTCCTCGCCCTGGAGATCGCCTCCAAGAAGGGTCTGGATCCCTCCCTGGTCGAACTGGTCAAGATCCGGGCCTCCCAGATCAACCACTGCGCCTTCTGCCTCGACATGCACACCAAGGACGCGATCGCCGCCGGTGAGAGCGTCGAGCGCATCGTCCAGCTGGGCGCCTGGGAGGAGTCGCGGCACTTCTACACCGAGAAGGAGCTCGCCGCGATCGAGTTCACGGAGGCGGTCACCGTCCTGACGGACGGCTTCGTGCCCGACGAGGTCTATGAGAAGGCCGCCAAGCAGTTCGAGGAGCGCGAACTGGCCCAGCTGATCGCCGTCATCGCGACGATCAACGTCTGGAACCGCATCGGCGTCACGACCCGCATGGTGCCGGGCCACTACACCCCGGGCATGTACAAGTAGGACCGGTCAGTCCGGCCTGAACGACTCCACGGCCGCCGTCAGGTTCGCGCGCACCGCCGGGCCGTCGGCGGCCGGGCCGGCCGCCAGCAGGGCCCAGCGCCCGCCGTCCGGGGCGACGGCGATCTGCTCGATCCCGCGGCGGCGCCCGCGCGACTCCTGGCTGTCGTACTCGTAGACCAGCTCGCAGGAGGCACCGGGCAAGGGATCGACGGAGACCTCCCGGTAGCCGGGATTGGCGCCGAGGGTCTTGGAGGAGATCCGCAGCAGCTCGCACGCGCCGACGCTGTCGGGCTCGGTGACGCGGAAGACCTGGACCAGCGCGCTCCGGTCCCCGGGCCGGCGGTAGAAGGAGCCGCTGCCGTTCTCGTCGTGGCTGCGCTCCCAGCCCGCGGGCACGGCGACCGAGAAGCCGCCGTCGTCGCGGACCACCGTGTACGCCGGCGGGACCGAGGGGGACGCGGAGGACGAGGGCGACTCTGCGGTCGGGGGCGCGCCCGGATCCGTACTGGGCGACCGGTTCGGGGTACCCGAAGCCGACGGGGCTGCGGCGGGTGCCTTCGGCTCCTCGTCGCCCAGAACGAGCCAGCCCACCGTGGCGCAGCCGCCGACCACCGCGGCCCCGAGGGCCACCAGCAGCGGAACCCTCCACCGCGGCTCCCCGCCCGGGCCGTTGCCGCCGCCCCCGCGGCCGCCCGTGGGCGGGAAGCGCGTCGGCGGCCCGGGCTGCTGGTCCGCCCATTCCCAGCGCTGCGACTGCGGATTCCAGTGGGCGCCGCCGCCCGTGGCCACCGGTCAGCTCCCCAGCGCGGCGAGCAGCCCGCCGAGGGCCGCGGCCGCGTTCACCGACTCCACCAGCGGGGCCCACCGCTGGAGCGCACCGCGGATCCGGGCGGGCAGGCCGGGCCGGATCTCCCCGGTCTCCTCCAGCTCGCCCGCGGCCTCGTCCAGTTCGGCGTCGAGGGCCGTCCGCCCGGCGCTGCGTGGCAGGTGCACGAGGGCGGCGCGCAGCTCCCGTACGGCGCCCAGCAGTTCCGCCGCGCCCGGCGCACCCACCCCCGTACCGTCGTGGTGGACGGTGGTGTTGGTGATGTTGGTGCCGCCGATGCTGAAGGTGCTGCGGTCGATGCGGTCGATGCGCCCGATCCGCGCCTCCCCCGCTGCTGCCTCCCCCGGTCCCGCGTCCGCTCCGGTTCCCCCGTCATGCGTCACTGCCGCTCCCCCCGTTCGTGTGGTGACTCGTCCGATTGCTGTGTCCGCTTCCGCCGACGCTGAAGGCACTGTGACTCACCGACTGGATGAACACCCCGCCCTCCGCCACGGTGACCGCGCGCTGCGCGAACTCCTCCGTGTGCCAGCCCGCTTCGTGCAGGGCCAGGGTCACCCCGCCGACAATCCGGTCCTGGATGGTCTTCAGGTACCGGTCCAGGTCCATCAGCTGGAACAGCGAGGCGTCCTCCTGCGCCGCGAGCTCGCGCACGGACACGGCCGGACCGGCCGGCAGCGCACCGCCGTGCCCCTCCGTGGCGATCTGCCACGGGCCGCGGCTGCCGCCCGACAGGGTGGTGAGCGCCTTGGAGAGCGAGCGCGGGGCGTGCCGGAGCGCCCAGACCACCTTGGCGAAGGGGTTGTTGCGCAGGTGCCGCCGGGCCACGTCGTCGGCTTCCTGGAACTGCGGCCGTACGGGCAGCAGCACGTGCGGCGCCACCTCCAGCATCAGCATCCCGCCCTGCGTGTGGACGCGTACGAAGACGGTGATGACGAGGTTCTCGTCCCAGCCGCCCACCCGGACCCGCAGGAAGTGGCGGCGGCGCTCCCCGCCCTCCTCCACGGCCTGGGCCCGGTGCGCCTCGAAGGCCCCGTCCGAGAGGTCCGGCTCGTGGGCGGCGGGCAGCCCGGAGGCGGGCAGGAACACGCACTCGTCGATGACCAGCTCGCGCAGCCGGTCCAGTACGGCCTGCTCGGCCTGCGGCGAGCCGTGCGGCGACGGGACCCGCAGGGCCTCCAGCCGCGGCCGGATCCGGGCCACGATCCGCTCGTTGTCCAGCGGCTCGGGCAGGACCCCGTCCGTGCGGGGGCGGAGCTCGACCGACAGGTGCCAGGGGCGGTACGCGGCGCCGGCGCCGCAGAAGGGATCGTCGACGCTGTAGATGACCAGGCGGCTGTGCTGGGTGCGCAGGATCCGGTCCCGGGTCCTGGCGAACCGCCTGCCGGAGGCGGGGTCGGCGTTCGGGTCGGCGTACTGGGCGCGGCTGAGCGTGGTGCTGATGACGCGGGCGAAGTGGCCCCGCTGGAGGCCGACGACCAGGGTCAGCAGGGCGAAGACGAGCAGGGCGGTCCAGGCGTATTCGGCCGCGATCAGGTAGCCGAGCCCGGGCAGTTCGAAGAGGAAGGCGAACGACTCGCTCTCGAACCCGCGCAGGGTGTACTCGAAGTGCATGAGCGAGGCGTCGATTCCTCCGACGCCCGTCTCGCCCTCGACGGCTCCGGCCACCACGCCCAGGCCGACGCCGACGAGCAGGATGTATCCGCAGCCGCGCAGGAGCAGTTCGAGGAAGCGGCTGCCGCGCCCCGTCCTCGCCCGGCGCCGCGCGATCCGGCCGGCCCCGCTCAGGAGGGCGGCCGGGATGAGCAGGAAGATCAGCAGTACCTGGGCCAGCACCAGCCCGAGTCCCCATACCGCGAGGACGGCCGAGGCCCAGGCCGCTTCGGCGCGGCGGGCCTGGAGCGCGTGGGCGAGGACGCGGGCCGCGTCGAAACCGTAGGAGGGCGCGACGAAGCGCTCCTCGTGGACATAGAGCTCCTGGATCACCCGGTCGCGGTACGCGGAGTCGAGATAGCTGCCGGCGCACAGCAGCCGGCCGGCTTCGCTGAGCGAAGGGTGCACAGGAGTTCTGCCGTCCGCAGTGCCTGTCACCGAATCCCCCTTTCGGTGTGCGGAGGGAAACCATAGAGCGATGATCAGGAACATGACAGACGCGATCGCGCCAAAAAGGCCCCGGCACAATGCGCCGGGGCCTTCCAGGAAAAGCGGATCGGGTCGGGCGACCGACCCGATCGGATCAGATCAGGCCGAGCTCGCGAACCGCGTCGCGCTCCTCCGCCAGCTCCTGGACGGAGGCGTCGATGCGGGTGCGGGAGAACTCGTTGACGTCCAGACCCTGGACGATCTCGTACTTGCCGTCCTTGCAGGTGACGGGGAAGGAGGAGATCAGACCGGCCGGGACGCCGTAGGAGCCGTCCGACGGGATGCCCATCGAGGTCCAGTCGCCCTCGGCGGTGCCGTTGACCCACGTGTGCACGTGGTCGATGGCGGCGTTGGCGGCCGAGGCGGCCGAGGACGCGCCACGGGCCTCGATGATCGCCGCGCCGCGCTTGGCGACGGTCGGGATGAAGGTGTCGGCCAGCCACAGCTCGTCGTTGACAACCTCGGCGGCGTTCTTGCCGGCGATCTCCGCGTGGAAGATGTCCGGGTACTGGGTCGCCGAGTGGTTGCCCCAGATGGTCAGGCGCTTGATGTCGGAGACGGCGGCACCGGTCTTGGCGGCCAGCTGCGAGATCGCGCGGTTGTGGTCCAGACGGGTCATCGCGGTGAAGCGCTCGGCCGGTACGTCCGGGGCGGCGGCCTGCGCGATGAGCGCGTTGGTGTTGGCCGGGTTGCCCACGACCAGGACCTTGATGTCGTCCGCGGCGTGCGCGTTGATGGCCTGGCCCTGCGGCTTGAAGATGCCGCCGTTGGCGGCGAGCAGGTCGCCGCGCTCCATGCCCTTGGTGCGCGGGCGGGCGCCCACGAGCAGCGCGACGTTCGCACCGTCGAAGCCCTGGTTCGGGTCGTCGAAGATGTCGATGCCGGCGAGCAGCGGGAAGGCGCAGTCGTCGAGCTCCATGGCGGTGCCCTCAGCGGCCTTCATGCCCTGGGGGATCTCCAGAAGTCGGAGCTTGACCGGCACGTCCGCGCCGAGCAGGTGACCGGAAGCGATGCGGAAGAGCAGCGCGTAGCCGATCTGGCCGGCGGCGCCGGTGACGGTGACATTCACGGGAGTGCGGGTCATGGCCTTCTCCGTTAGACAGCTGGCGGTGGGGCGTCCCTGCCCCATGTGCTGGAGGACGCCGCTCCCCAGTAAATCTTGACGTGAAGAGACATCCGCCGTCAGGCTATCCGACCCGGGACCGGGCTAATCCCCGGGTCCCTGTGGTGCGCGGCACACGGACCCCGCCGTTCGAAGGTGCGACCGGCCCCCGGACCACTGTTCGACCAGGAAGATCCGGCCCGTCCGGTGCCGAAGCTGCTGTGCGACGCCCCGCCGCCCGGAGCCGCCGTACGGGAGCCGCCGGGCCCGGGGCGGACGCTGGACGTACTGGTCCGGGCGGGCACGGAGACCCGGCCGGCCGTCGCGGCCACCCTGGCGGCACTCACCGCACGGTGAAGCGGACCGCGCTCTCGATGAAGGGGATCACCAGCCACGGCTTGGGCGCCGCGATCACCAGCGCGAGCAGCGTGATCGCCACGCCCAGCACGCCGTACGTGACCATGTCCGTGAAGCGCGAGCGGACCGCGAGCATGCCCACGGAGGGCAGCAGGCGCCGCATCACCGAGGCCGCGATCAGGGCCAGGCCGATGATCAGGCAGCCGACGCGCGGCTGCCCGAGCGCCGTGGTCAGCAGCCCGACCGCGGTCGCGGTGAGCACGCTGAGCATCGGCCACTGACGGGCCGGTGTGGACACCGCCCCGGGGACGGCGCGGCCGCTGCCCTCGGGACGGGCCGTGTCCCGGGTGACGGACGGGAAGCGGCGGGACCGGGCCGTCTCGGCGCCGGACGCGCCGGGAGCGGCCTGCGCCGCGGGCACCACGGGCGTCACGGGCGCGACCGGAGCGACGGGCGTGCCGTTCGTCCGGGCCGCGCCGTCGCCCGCCGCGTTCTCCGCGTCCGGTTCAGCCTGCACTGGTGGTCCGTTCCGCCGCCTCGACGACATTGACGAGCAGCTGGGCCCGGGTCATCGGGCCGACGCCGCCCGGGTTCGGCGAGATCCACGCGGCCACCTCGGCGACGCCGGGGTGCACATCGCCGACGATCTTCCCGTTCCCGTCGCGGCTGACGCCCACGTCGAGCACGGCCGCGCCCGGCTTCACGTCCTCCGGCTTGACCAGGTGCGGGACACCGGCCGCGGCGACGATGATGTCCGCCTGGCGCAGCAGCCCGGAGAGGTCGCGCGTACCGGTGTGGCAGAGCGTCACGGTGGCGTTCTCGGACTTGCGGGTCAGCAGCAGGCCGATGGAGCGCCCGACGGTGATCCCGCGGCCGAGGACGACGACGTGCGCGCCGTTGATCCCGACGCCGTGGTGGCGCAGCAGTTCGACGATCCCGTACGGGGTGCAGGGCAGCGGGCCCGGCTCGTTCAGCACGAGGCGGCCCAGCGACATGGGGTGCAGGCCGTCAGCGTCCTTCAGCGGATCCATCAGCTCCAGGACCCGGTTGGTGTCGATGCCCTTGGGGAGCGGGAGTTGGACGATGTAGCCGGTGCAGTCCGGGTTGGCGTTGAGCTCCTGCACGACCGCCTCGATCTCCTCCTGGGAGGCCGTCTCGGGCAGTTCGCGCTGGATGGAGGCGATGCCGACCTCGGCGCAGTCCTTGTGCTTGCCGTTGACGTACCAGCGGCTGCCCGGATCGTCACCGACCAGCAGGGTGCCGAGGCCCGGGGTGATGCCCCGGGCCTTCAGGGCCGCCACACGGGCGGTCAGTTCGGACTTGATCGCGGCGGCGGTGGCCTTGCCATCGAGAATCTGGGCGGTCATGACCCCATCCTCCCGGATGAGGCGGCCCCGGTTCCACTCAAGGCACTCGCGGGTGTGCAGCGTTCATTGCACTTGCACAACAAGTCACCGGGCGTACGGCAACCAACTGGACAAGGCCCGGTACGGCGGACCACGATGAAACGACTGAGTGCCGCGGGCAGTGCCGGGGGGCGGACCGCACCGTGCAGGATTCCTCCGCGCTCGTGCCGTGCGTCCCTGCACTTCCACGGAGGAACACCCCAAGATGAGCTTCGGCGACCCGCACAATCCGTACGGACAGCAGCCCCAGGCCCCGCAGGGCCAGCCCGGATACGGCTACCCGCAGCAGGCACCCCAGGGCGTCCCGCCGCAGGGCGGCTACGCCTACCCGCAGCAGTCCCCCCTGGGGTACCCGGGCGGTCCCGTCGGGTACCCGGGCGCTCCGGTCCACGAGATGCCCGGCGGCGCGAAGGCGGCCCGCGTCATCCTCTTCATCGTCGGCGCCCTGCAGGTACTGGGCGGCCTGTTCTTCATCATCGGCGGCGCCGTGTTCGCAGCGGCGCTCTCGGACTCCAGCTACTCCAGCTCCTCCACGGAGGACGTGGGGGCCGTCGCCGGCACCGTGGGCGTCGTCCTCGGCGTCCTGTTCATCGGTGTGGCCCTGTGGCCCATCCTGACCGCGGCCAAGATGGCCAAGGGCCGGGGCGGCGTGCGTGTCTCCGGCATCATCTACGGATCGCTGCAGGCCCTCTTCGCCGCGATCGGCCTGCTGACGAACCTGGTCGCGCTGAGTGCCGACGAGCACACCCCGGCCGGCTTCGCCCTGCTCGCCGCACTGCCGTCCCTGATCTCGCTCGCCCTCGGCATCACGGTCGTCGTGGGCCTCGCGAAGGCGGGCCCCTACTTCCAGCGCCCCCGGTACTGAACCCCTCCGTACGTGCACGGCGAAGGCCCCCGTCCCGCATCGCGGGACGGGGGCCTTCGCCGTTGTCCGGGGCTCAGTGGAAGAAGTGCCGGGTCCCGGTGAAGTACATGGTCACGCCGGCCTTCTGCGCGGCCTCGACGACCAGCTCGTCACGGACCGAACCGCCCGGCTGGACCACGGCCTTGATGCCCGCGGCTGTCAGGATCTCCAGGCCGTCCGGGAAGGGGAAGAAGGCGTCCGACGCGGCGTACGAGCCCTGCGCGCGCTCGGCGCCGGCCCGCTCGACCGCGAGCTTCGCCGAGTCCACCCGGTTGACCTGGCCCATGCCGACGCCGACCGAGGCGCCGTCCTTGGCGAGCAGGATCGCGTTCGACTTGACGGCCCGGCAGGCCTTCCAGGCGAAGGCCAGCTCGGCGAGCTCCGCCGGGGACAGGGCGTCGCCGGTTGCCAGGGTCCAGTTGGCCGGGTCGTCGCCCTCCGCCTGGAAGACGTCGGACTGCTGGAGCAGCACGCCGCCGGAGATGGGCTTGAGGTCGCCCGGCTGGTGCGGGGTGCCGTCCACCTTCAGGACGCGGATGTTCTTCTTCTTGGCCAGGACCTCGACCGCGCCGTCCTCGTAGGCGGGGGCGGCGATGACCTCGGTGAAGATCTCCGCGACCTGCTCGGCGAGCTCGACGGTCACCGGACGGTTGACGGCGATGACGCCGCCGAAGGCCGACAGCGGGTCGCAGGCGTGCGCCTTGCGGTGGGCCGCGGCGACGTCGTCGCCGACCGCGATGCCGCACGGGTTGGCGTGCTTGATGATCGCGACACAGGGCTCGTCGTGGTCGTAGGCGGCGCGGCGCGCGGCCTCGGTGTCCACGTAGTTGTTGAAGGACATCTCCTTGCCGTGGAGCTGCTCCGCGTTGGCGAGTCCGCCCGGCTGCCCGTCCGTGTAGATCGCGGCGGCCTGGTGCGGGTTCTCGCCGTAGCGCAGGGTCGACTTGCGCTCCCAGGCGCCGGCCAGGAACTCGGGCAGCGCCGCGGTGTCGGCCTCGGGGGCCTCCGGGGCGTACGCGTTCGTGAACCAGGAGGCCACGGCCACGTCGTAGGCGGCGGTGTGCTGGAAGGCCTCCGCCGCGAGCCGCTTGCGGGCGGTGAGGTCGAAGCCGCCGCCCTGGGCCGCCGCGATGACGTCGGCATAGCGGGCCGGGCTGGTGACGACCGCGACGGAGGGGTGGTTCTTGGCGGCGGCGCGGACCATCGACGGGCCGCCGATGTCGATCTGCTCCACACACTCGTCCGGAGTGGCACCCGACTGGACGGTCGCGAGGAAGGGGTACAGGTTGACGATCACCAGATCGAAGGGCTCGACGCCCAGCTCGGCGAGCTGGTTGCGGTGGTCCTCAAGGCGCAGGTCGGCGAGGATGCCGGCGTGCACGCGCGGGTGCAGGGTCTTGACCCGGCCGTCGAGGCACTCGGGGAAGCCGGTCAGCTCCTCCACCTTGGTGACGGGCACCCCGGCCGCGGCGATCCTCGAGGCGGTGGAGCCGGTGGAGACGAGCGCGACACCGGCCTCGTGCAGCCCGCGGGCCAGCTCTTCCAGTCCCGTCTTGTCGTAGACACTGACGAGCGCACGCCTGATCGGCCGCTGGGTCGTGGTCGGGTCGTTGCTCTCTACGGCGGTCACTGGATTGTTACCTTTCGTCCCTCAATGCGGTAGCCGTGCCGGGCCAGGCGCCCCACGACATCGACGAGCAGCTGGCGCTCGACTTCCTTGATGCGCTCATGGAGAGCGGCTTCGTCGTCCTCGTCCCGGACCTCGACCACACCCTGGGCGATGATCGGACCGGTGTCCACGCCGCTGTCCACGAAGTGGACCGTGCAGCCGGTGACCTTCGCGCCGTAGGCGAGGGCGTCCCGTACGCCGTGCGCGCCCGGGAAGGCGGGGAGGAGGGCGGGGTGGGTGTTGATGAACCGGCCGCCGAAGCGGCCGATGAACTCCTTGCCCACGATCTTCATGAATCCGGCGGACACGACGAGGTCGGGCGCGTGCGCGTCGGTCGCCGCGGTCAGGGCGGCGTCCCACTCCGCGCGGCTCCCGTAGCTCTTGACCGGGCACACGAAGGTGGGGATCCCGGCTTTCTCCGCCCGCTCCAGGCCGGCGATGTTCTCGCGGTCGGCCCCCACGGCGACGACTTCGGCGCCGAAGCCCTCGGATCCGCCGGGATGGGCGTCGATGGCATCGAGCAGGGCCTGGAGGTTGGTGCCGGAACCGGAGACCAGCACGACCAGGCGGGAGGCGGCCATGGGAGGCCCTTTCTCGCGGGATTGCGGTGTTCATCTTGTGTGGTCATACAAAACTTCGGGGTACCGATATATGGGGAACCGTACGAAGCCACCGACCGCCTGCAACGATACCGGTACACCGGACGGCCCCCGAGGGACGGGGGGACGGCCGGGCGGTAGCGTCAGGCGTACAGGCCGCAAACTGGCCTCACCTCGCCACGGCGTCCTCGCGACGCCCCTGACACAGGGGAAGAAACACACCCGATGCCGGACCGCCGTCAGCCCGACTCCCCCACCGACGACAACCCCTTCGCGGCTCCGCCGGAAGGCCGGCCCGACCAGCCGTGGCAGCCGCGCAGCGGTGGTGGCGGCGGGAACGGCGACGGCCCGAAGGACTCGGACGGACAGCGGGGCCCGGCGCGCTGGGACCCGACGGACCCGGTCCAGCGCCGTGCGCGCTACGCGCTGCTGGCCGGCATGTGGGGCTTCTTCTTCGGGATCTTCGGGATCCCGTCGGTCGGACTGCTGCTCGGCACGCTCGCCCTCTACTGGGGGATCAGCGCCCTGCGGGGCAAGCCCGCGCCGGCGACCACCGACGGCACCCCGGCCGCGGCGGGCGGCCTGGACGCCCTGGGCGCCGCGGCCCGCCCCCAGCGCACCGCGGCGGTGAGCGGCCTGGTCACGGCCTCGCTGGCGATCCTGCTGGCGATGAGCTCGTACGCCCTGCAGCTCGCGTACAAGGACTTCTACGTCTGCCGCGACGACGCCCTCACCAAGTCGGCGGAACTCCAGTGCAACACCCTCCTCCCGGACAACCTGGTGGGCGACGTCCTGAAGGTCCGCCAGTAACCCGACACCCGGGGACGCTTGAGCCGCTGCCCCCACCGCGCCCCGCCGGACCGGACTCCAGCCCCGCCGGCGTTTGAGGCGCAGGTTCCGGGTCCCGCCCACGCGCACGCCGCACCGGATTCCAGCCCCGCCAGCGCTTGAGGCGCGGGGTCCGGGCCCCGCCGGCGCCCGAGCCGCACCAAACTCCAGCCCCGCCGGCGTTTGAGGCGCGGGGTCCGGGGCGGCGCCCCGGCGGCGGCGTCGCACCCGAACGGCCTACGCCGAGGGCGGCGGTGGCCTCCGCCGGGCCAGCACCCGCGCCCCGCCCACCGGCGGAGCCAACGGCGCGGGGGACGCCTCGACCGGTTGTCCCTCGGGCTTCGCCGGGAGCAGGACCGGATCCAGGTCCAGCCCGGACACCACGGTCACAGGCCGCCGCCCCCGCACGGACACCGGCCCCGGCCCCGGCCCCGGCGTCGGCGTCGGCACCGCCGCCAACACCACCGGCTCAGCCGCCGGCACGGCAACCGGCACGGCAACCGGCGCCACCGCGATATCCGGAATCAGCGTCCCCGCGGCCTTCCGCATCGCCGCCCACCGGATCTCCCGCACCCCGCTGTCGTGCCACCCGTCGTCCACCGCCCCCTCGGCGTCCGGGGCGTCCGCCCCCATCGCCGGGCGGGTCCGCCACGCATGCACCGCCACCGCCATCGGCACGGCGAGCACCGCCGTCCAGGCGAAGGCCGTCGCCCCGGTGGCCCACCACACCGGCCCGAATTCGGCCAGCCGCCGCGAGCCCAGCGGCCCCGCCGAGGCCGCCGCGAGCCCGGCCATCACCAGCCCGCACACCACCGAGCCCAGGGCCGCCGTGAGCGCGGTCTCCCCGTACGAGACCTCGCGCGCCCGGCGTACCGCGAACCAGCCCACCGCCAGCCCGGCGACCATCGGCACCGCGGCGGCCGCCCAGGTCAGCGGGGTTCCGGCCCCCTCGGACGGGAGCGCGGCCAGCAGCGGGAAGCGCGGCAGCCCGGGCGCACCCGGGAAGCCGAGCGGGGTGGCCGTCACGTCGGCGCCGAGGGCGAAGCCGGGCCCGAGGGCATAGGCAGCTCCCCACACCATGGCGTTCGGGATGAGCGTGAGGGCGAGAAGCAGGACGGCGAAGCGGCCCGACCACACCCCGGTCAACGACAGGAAGGAGGCCTGGACCTCGGCGCCGTGCCAGGCGAGCGAGGCGCCGACGACCAGCGCCCCACCGCCCAGGAGCACCAGGGCTCCGCCCGCGCCCGCCCGGAGCGCGAGCGCGTACCGGGGGCGTACAACGGCCCTCCGTACGCCCCCTGGCAGCCAGGACGGCAGCGGCCCGAGCGGCCGCCCCCGGGCCCCCCACACCCCGCCGGCGGCGGCGAGCAGGGCGACCAGCGGGATGTGCCAGGCCGCGCTGATCGGGTCGGCCGACATGGGGCCGCCCGCGGCGTACGCCGTGGCGAGGGCCCCGACGGCGAGGTACCCGCAGAGCACGGCCGAGACCACCGCTCCGGCGGGCAGCACCTCCTCGTCGCCCTCTTCGGCGGCGCTCCCCAGCCGGGCCGCCCGCCGGATGAGCAGCACGGGCAGCGCGACGAGGAGCAGGGGCGTCATGCCGACGGGTGCGGGGACGCCGGACAGGGTGTCGTACCGCACCAGCTCCGTCCCGTGGGCGAGCAGCCACAGCCCGGCGGCGAGGTGCAGGGCCCCGCCGGGGCCACTGTCGGGGTAGGGGGAACTGATCCACAGCACGATGACGAGCACGGCGAGGAAGCCGAGCCCGAGTCCGGCCGCCACGGCGCCGCCCACCACGCATGCGGCGGCGGCCGGCGAACGGCGGCGCACGCCGGCTCGCGGGGCCGCCGACAACGGGGTCCCGCGTTCGGTCACTTGGGTCACCCCGCCATGGTGCCAACGACACGCGCTATGGGCGGGTAACAGGCGAATGCCCGTGGTGTCGCTCAATATACGTTTATGTACTTTTTCGCCCAGAGCTGTCGGTTCGCGGGGAGCGTGGCATGACCGGAAGCGTCGAGACGACCTCCCCAGAGGACTCGGAGCTGAGCCTGCCCGCCCCCGAGGAGCGGCGCAGACTGCGCGAGGCGGCGGAACTGACGCACGATGAGGTCGCCGCGGCAGTGGGCGTCACCGCGGCGACGGTCCGCTCCTGGGAATCGGGCCGCACGGCCCCCCGCGGGCGCAAGCGCGAGGCGTACATGCACTTCCTGGACGGCCTCGCGGCCGCGGAGGAGGCCGCCGGGCCCACCGGGGCGCCCGGAGGGGTCAAGACGGCGAGGCCGGCGGAGGATCCCGCCGCGGACCCACCCGCCCCGCACGCCTCCGCCACGGACCCGCCCGCCCCGCAGGACGCCGCCCCGGACGCACCGACCGGGCCCGCCGAACCCGCCGAGCCCGCCGAACCCGCCGAGCCCGCCGGGCCCGCCGGGCACCCCGCAGGCGTACCGGCGCAGGGACCGGCCGAGGCCTTCGACGCCCTCTACCGCCACGCCGCCCGCGACCTCGCACGGCAGGCCTACCTGCTCACCGGCCGCCGGGCGCTCGCCCTGGAGGCCGTGGAGAAGGCCTTCACCCAGGCCTGGGGCCGGTGGCCCGAGGTCGCCGCCGACCCGGACCCGGTGGGCTGGGTGCGCGCGATCGCGTACGAGTACGCCCTCTCCCCCTGGCACCGCTTCCGGCACGCCCACCGCCACGCCGACAAGCCGCCCGCCGAGCCCGCCGACCGGATCCTGCTCGATGCCCTGCTCTCGCTGCCCGCCGTCCAGCGCCGCACCGTCCTGCTCTACGACGGCGTCGGACTCGACCTCCCCGACACCGCCGCCGAGACCGAGGCCACCACCCCCACCGCCGGCAACCGGCTCGTGCACGCGCACACCGAACTCGCCGACCGGATCCCCGAACTGGCCGAGGTACCGCCGGAGAAGCAGTCCGCGCTGCTGCGCGACCTGTTCACCGCGCTGCGGCCGGCCGTCGACCTCGAACCGCGCCCGGCGGCCGCCGTCCGGGGCGGCGGCGAGCGGCGCACCCGGCTGTGGACCCGCGCCACCCTCAGCCTCACGGCGATGATCGCCGTCTCGACCGCCTACACGGTCATGACCGCGCCCACCCAGTACGAGCCCCCGCTGGCACCCGGCGAGAGCGTCTCCGGCGTACCCCCGCTCAGCGGCCCCCAGCAGCTCACCGAGCGGAGCAGAAAGCTCCACGACAGGCTGCTCGCCGACCCGGAGGCCGGACCGGCGCGGATCGCCCCCGAGGTCGAATGAGCGAACGAGAACGGGCGTGGGGCGCGGCCCCCCCCCCGGGGGGGGGGCCCCCCCGCGCGGGGGCGGCCCCCACCGGGTGGCGACAGGCCCCCCCGGGGACTAAAAAAAAAAAAAGAACGCGCGCACAAGAAAATATTTTT
>NZ_JBSGXU010000191.1:0-15024 GCF_053610205.1 Streptomyces sp. NPDC054932
GTTACTTCACCGAGCCCGCCATCACACCCTGGACGAAGTGACGCTGGAAGGCGAAGAAGACGATCAGCGGCACGACCAGGGACAGGAACGCCCCCGGCGCCAGGACGCCGATGTTGCTTCCGAACTGCCGCATCTGGGACTGCAGCGCGACCGTGAGCGGCTGCGACTCGCTGTCCGCGAAGAGCAGCGCCACGAGCATGTCGTTCCAGACCCAGAGGAACTGGAAGATGGCCAGGCTCGCGATCGCCGGGCGGCCGAGCGGCAGGACCAGCCGGGAGAAGATCCGCCATTCGCTGCCGCCGTCCATCCGGGCGGCCTCCAGCATTTCGCGCGGTATCTCGGCGAAATAGTTGCGCAGCAGGAAGATGGCGAACGGCAGCCCGTAGGCGACGTGGAACAGGACGACGCCCGCGACCGTACCGAACAGCCCCACCGCGCCGAAGAGTTTGGCCACGGGCAGCAGCCCGATCTGCACCGGTACGACCAGCAGCCCGACGACCACCAGGAAGATGGCGTCCCGGCCGGGGAACTCCAGCCACGCGAAGGCGTATCCGGCGAGCGACGCGATGGCGACCACCAGGGCGGTGGTGGGCAGGGAGATCAGGACGGTGTTCCCGAAGGCCGCCGCGATGCCGGAGTCCTTCAGGAGGGCGCTGTAGTTGTCCAGGGACAACTGGGACGGGTCGGAGAGTGCGGTCCACCAGCCGTCGGAGGCGTTGTCGCCCTCCGAGCGCATGGAGGAGATGAGCAGGCCCGCCAGCGGAGTGATCCATACGAGGGCGACCAGGATCAGCGCACCCTGGACGAGGGAATTGCTCAGCAGGCGCGACAGCCGGTTCCCGCGACGCCGTCCGGGCCCGGTCGGCGTCACGGACGGGCCGGGTACGGGGCGGACCGCTGTCGCCCGCCCGGGCGGGCGGCGCTCGATGGTGCTGTGGCCGCTCATGCTCCACTCCTTCGGAAGCGCCGGATGTTGAAGACCATCGCCGGGACGACCAGCAGGAGGAGCACCACGCTGAGCGCGCTGCCGAGACCCTGGTCGTTGCCCCCGCCGAAGGAGACCAGCCACATGCGGGTGGCCAGCACGTTCGCCTCTTCCTGGACCGGTCCGGGCGCGATGATGTAGACGAGGTCGAAGACCTTCATCACGTTGATCACCAGCGTCACGAAGACGACGGTGAGCACCGGTGCGAGCAGTGGCACGGTGATCTTGCGGAAGATCTGGCCCTCGGAGGCACCGTCCATGCGCGCGGCCTCCAGGGCGTCCCGCGGGATGGCCGCGAGGCCGGCGCCGATCAGGACCATCGCGAAGCCGGTCCACACCCACAGGTAGGCGCCGATGATGGCCGGTGTCACCAGCGCCGGACCGAGCCAGCTCACCCCTTGGTACGGGGCCTCGAAGTTGGCCGCGGGCAGTCGGACGGTGTACTCGCCGTCGGCCAGGCCGGTGAAGCGGAACGACCCGTCGTCGGCCGTGACGGCGCTCGCGGCCACCCGGCCGTCCCGTACGGCCTCGACCGTCATGCCGGGCAGTCCGTTCTCGCCGGGGTCGACCCTGCCCGGTGTGCCGGCGCCGCCGGGGGCGAAGTCGAGGTAGACGACGCCCCCGATTCCGTCGGCGCCGGGCGCATCCGTGGACGCGGCCTTCGCTCCGGCGGGCAGCGAGCCGGGTGCCACCCCGATGAAGCCGAGACTGACCGAGCGGCCGGGGCGGACGGCCTCCCCGGTGCTGTACGGGCCGCCCGGGCTGCCCGTCAGGCCCTGGCCCTCCCGGGCCCGGGCCGTCGGATAGGCGGCCGTGTCCTTGAAGCTGTCGTGGACTCCGACGACGGCGGCGTTGAGCACTCCCCGGGACGGGTCCTGTTCGTAGGCGAGCCGGAAGATGATGCCCGCGGCGAGGAACGACACGGCCATCGGGAGGAAGAGCACCAGCTTGAACGCGGTCGCCCAGCGCACCTTCTCGGTGAGCACGGCGAGCATGAGCCCGAGTCCCGTCAACAGGGTCGGAGCGACGACGACCCAGACGGCGCTGTTGCGGATCGCCTTGAGGGTGGCCGGGTCCTGCACGATCGCCGCGTAGTTCGCGGCTCCTACGAAGCGGTCGCCGTCGGCGTCGAAGAGACTGCGGCCGAGGGAGAAGAGGACCGGGTAGGCGACCAGCGCGCCGAGGAGAAGCAGGGCCGGCAGGACGAAGACGACCGCGAGGCGGCGCTTCCTTCGCTGGGCCAGGCGCCGCCCGTCGGCCGCGGCGCGGGCGGTCACGGTGTCAGCCATGGGAGTCGCCTCAGTTCCCGTAGGCCTTGGCGGCCTCGGCCTCGAGCTGTGCGGCCGTGCCCTGCGGGTTCGACGGGTCGCGCAGGAAGTCCTGGAGGAGCTTCCACTCGCCCGCGCCCTTGGTGCCGCCGAAGGCGGCCGGGGCCTGGTCCGACATGTCGAACCGGATCGAGTCGCCCGCCGCGATGAGCGAGTTCGCGGTGCTGCGGGTGATGTCGTCGCCGTAGGAGGCGATGTTGACCTCCTTGTTCGGGGACAGGAAGCCGCCCGCGCCCGCCCAGACCTCGGCCGCCTCGGAGCCGGCCAGGAATTCGAGGAGCTTCATGCCGGCCTTGCTGTTCTTCCCGTCCTTGAGGACGACGGCCGCGTCACCGCCGCTGACGACCGGCGCCCTGCCGCCGTCGACCGAGGGGAACGGGAAGAACTTGGCGTCCGTCCCGAGCTTCTTGCCGAACTGGTCCTTGGCGACGCCGCCGACGAAGTCACCCTCGTAGACCATGCCCGCCTTGGGTTCGGGGCCGAAGACCTGCGCGACCGACGTGGGGAAGTCGGTTCCCAGGGCCGTCTGGGCACCGCCGGCGACGAGCTGCTTGTCCTTGAACAGCTCCCCGAGGGTGGTCAGCGCCCTGACGACAGTGTCGTCGGTCCACTTGAGCTTGTGCTGGGCGAGCTGGTCGTACTTCTCCGGCCCGGCCTGGGAGAGGTAGATGTTCTCGAACCAGTCGGTGAGGGTCCAGCCGTCCTCGCCGGCTATGGCGAAGGCGGGGCGGCCGGAGTCGGCGAGGGTGCGCCCGGCCTTCAGCATGTCGGAGTAGTTCGTGGGCTCGTTGACGCCGGCCTGGGCGAAGGCTTCGGGGGCGTACCAGACGGTGGACTTGTGGGCGGCCTTGAAGTAGAGGCCGTAGTACGTGCCGTCGACGGTGCCGTAGTTCCTCCACACCGGGGAGAGGGTGGCGCCGGCGGTCTGGGCGGCCTGGTCGGACAGGGGCTGGAGCCAGCCCTTCGCGGCGAACTGCTGGAGGACGCCCACCTGGGGGACCATCACCAGGTCGGGCGCGTTGCCGCCCTCGATCTTGCTGCCGACGAAGGTGGAGACGTTGTCGCCGGAGGGCACGAACACCGTCTTGGCGCCGGTCTTCTCGGTGAAGGCGTCCAGGACCTTCTTGAAGTTCTTCTGCTCACTGCCGGTCCAGACGCCTGCCACGGTGACGGTCTGGCCGCTCAGTTCGCCACTGCTCGCGGGTCCGGTCGTACCGCCGCAGGCGGTGGTACCGAGGGCGAGGGTGAGGGCGGCCGTCGCGGCGGCGGCACTGCGGCGGGTCGTCGTCCTGCTGGGTCGTCGCATGAGGAGTCCTTTCGGGAAGGTCCTGGGAAGTTCTGGGCTGGGGGAGGGAGGCAGGGGGTGCAGAGGGCTCGGTGGCCTCGGCGGTGGCGGGTCAGGGGGCCGGGCACTCGGCCGTCCACCAGGCGGCGGTCGCCGCGGGGAGCACGCCGTCGGGGCAGGGGCCGCTGGCGAGCAGCGGCGTACCGGGGACCGGTGCGGGTACGGGCTCCGTGCCGAAGTTGACCGCGCAGATCAGGCCGTCGCCGCGGGCGATCGCCAGTACCTGCGGCGGTGTGTCCAGCCAGCGCAGGGCGCCGTCGCCGAGCTGCGGCAGGCTGCGCCGCAGCTGGAGGCCGTCGCGGTAGAGGTGCCAGAAGGAACGGGTGTCGGCCAGGGCCCGGTCGGTGGCGTGTTCGGCGAACCACTCGGGCTGCGGCAGCCACGGCTTGGCGCCGGCCGCTTCGCGGGTGAAGCCGAACGGGGAGGCGTGCCCGGACCAGGGCAGGGGCACGCGGCAGCCGTCCCGGACGTGCTTGCGGCTGCCCGTGCGGTGGAAGATCGGGTCGGTGAGGACCTCGTCGGGCAGGTCGAGGACCTCGGGGAGGCCGAGTTCCTCGCCCTGGTAGACGTAGGCGGCGCCGGGCAGCGCGAGCATCAGGAGGGCGGCGGCGCGGGCGCGGGCGGCTCCGAGTCCGCTGCCCTCCACGCCGGGCTCGCCTGCGTAGCGGGTGACGGTGCGGACCTGGTCGTGGTTGTTGAGGACCCAGGTGACGGTGGAGCCGGTGCCGGCGATGTCGCGCACGGCCTCGGTGATCGTCGCGCGGAAGGCATCGGCGTCCCAGGGCGCGCTGAGCAGGTCGAAGAAGAACGCCTGGTGCAGTTCGTCCGGGCGGACGTACTCGGCGTGCTCCCGTGCGGTGGGCACGGACACCTCGCCGACCAGCAGCCGCTCGTGACCGTCCCGGGCGGTGTACTCCTCGCACACCGAGCGCCAGCGGCGCCACACGCCGTGAACCTCGGGCCGGTTCCAGGCGAGCTGGTTGACCGCGTCGCGGGCCCGCTCGTCGGCTCCGGGATCGTCGGAGTCGGGCAGTTCGGGGTGCTTGAACAGCCCGGCGGCGACGTCGATGCGGAAGCCGTCGACCCCGCGGTCCAGCCAGAAGCGGAGCACCTGCTCGAACTCGTCCCCGACGGACGGGTCGCGCCAGTTCAGGTCGGGCTGCTCGGGCGTGAAGAGGTGCAGGTACCACTCGCCGGGGGTGCCGTCGGGCTCGGTGATCCGGCTCCAGGCGGGACCGCCGAACATGGCGCGCCAGTTGTTGGGGGGCTCGGCCCCCTCCGGGCCGCGGCCGGGTGCGAAGTGGAAGCGGGAGCGCGGTGCGCTGCCCGGTGCCGCGGCGAGCGCGTCGCGGAACCACGGGTGCTCGCTGGAGCAGTGGTTGGGGACGATGTCCAGCAGCAGCCGGAGCCCGAGTCGGCGGGCGTCGGCCACCAGGCGGTCGAACTCGGCGAGGTCACCGTAGACGGGGTCGACACCGCAGTAGTCGGCGACGTCGTAGCCGTGGTCGTGCTGCGGCGACGGGTAGAAGGGGCTGAGCCAGATGCCGTCGACACCGAGCTTCCGCAGGTAGGGGAGCCCGGCCCGGACGCCGGCCAGGTCGCCGATGCCGTCCCCGGTGCTGTCGAGGAAGCTGCGGACGTAGACCTGGTAAATGACCGCGTCGCGCCACCAAGGGGCGGCCGTGGCGGCGGCGGGGGAGGGGTGGCCGGTGGCGGCCGGAAGGGTGCTGAGCATCTCGCGTCGACCTGTCTGCTGAATGCGAGAGCGCCCCGGATCGGTGCGCTGTTATGCATGCATGTTAAGTAGCAGCGACTGGAAGGTGTCAACGATGTGTCCAGAAACAGTGAAAAGCTGGGGTGGTTTGTGCCGAAATGACCGCATGCATGAAGTAGGGCCTCTACTTAACATGTAAGTAGAGGCCCTGAGTGGTGGAGGAGCGGAGAGGTGAAGAAGTGGAGGCGCGCGGAGACGGCAGGCGGAGGAGCGCGATCAGCCCTTGCGGGAGATGGCCCCGAGTTCGCGCGCGAGCCGCAGTACTGCCTCGTCCGGGGTCTGGCGCAGTGCCATCACGTCCTGAGCCACCGCCTGCACGGCGAGGCTCACCTGGTCGTAGCGCGGACTCTTGGGGCGCGGCACCGCCGACAGCACGCTCTGGCGCAGCGTCGGCAGGTACGGATACGCCCGGATCAGCTCGGGATCCTCGTACAGCGCGGCGCGCACCGGCGGCAGCGAGCCCATGGTGAGCACCTGGCGCTGCACCCGTTCACTGGTGAGGTAGGAGATCAGATCGGCCGCCGACGCCGGATGCCGCGCATGGCTGCTCACGGCGAGATTGGAGCCGCCCAGCACGCTGGTGCCGGGCCCGTCGGGTCCGGGAAGCGGCACGGCTCCGAACCTGCCCGCGACCTTCGATCCCTCCGCGCTCGCGTCCGCGTACACGTAGGGCCAGTTCCGCAGGAAGAGCAGCCGGCCGTCCTGGAAGGCCTTCCGGGACTCCTCCTCCTTGTACCCGAGCGCATCGCGGGAGATCCAGCCGTCGCGCACACCGTCCGCGAGGAACCGCAGTCCGGCGCGCGCCGCGTCGGAGTCCACGGTCACCCGGGCGCCGTCGTCGCGCAGGATCGATCCGCCCGCCGAGTGCACGGCCTCGGTGACGTTGACCGTGAGCCCCTCGTAGGGCAGGAACTGGCCGGCATAGCCGTCCAGGCCGTGCTTCGGGGCGATCGTGCGTGCCTGACGGACCAGGTCCGCCCAGGTGCGCGGCGGTTCCTCGCCCTCCCGGTCCAGGATGTCCTTGCGGTAGTAGAGCAGCCCCGCATTGGTGACGTACGGGACCGCGTACAGCCGCCCGTCGAAGGTCGCGGTGTCCACGACCGGTCGCAGGAAGGAGTCCAGGGGGAAGCGGTCACGCTGCAGCGGCGAGATCAATCCGGCCGCCGCGAACTCCGACGTCCAGGCGACGTCGATGTTCAGCACGTCGAACCGGTCGCGCCCCGATCGCAGTTCGCTGATCATCTGGGCCCGGGTCTCGTCCGCCGAGTCGGGAAGTTCGACGAGCGTGACCCGCTCGTCGGGATGGGCCTCGTTCCAGTCGTCGAGCAGCGGGGGGAGGTAGTCCGTCAGATCGCCCGCCGTCACGAGCGTCAGGGGACCGCGATCGCGCTCCCCGGAGGCCGCGCCCGCGTCGGCGCGGACGCCGAACCCGGTGTAGCCCGCCAGTACGACGGCACCCACCAGGAGAGCTCTACCCGCGGCACGCATCCACCGCATAGATTCCTCCCAGTGCACGATCCGGCAGCGTCGCCGACCATCGTGGCCTATATATACCCGTTAGGCATGGGCGATACTAGACGCCCAGGCAGACGAGACGGACGGCGGCGCAACTCGGCCCGCCGCCGGGTGAACCGTTGACTACGGAGCGGGAAGGAGGGGGAGCGAGTGCGGCTGGCGCTCCTTGCGCTCCTCACCCGTAGCCCTGCGCACGGTTACGAGCTGAAGCAGGACCTTGAGAAGCTCCTGGGCGCCGCGTACCCTCAGCCGAACGTCGGCCAGATCTACGTCACCCTCGGCCGGCTGGAGAAGAGCGGCCTCATCGAGGGCGAGGACGTCGAGCAGTCGGGGCGGCCCAACAAGCGCACCTACAGACTGACGGAGGCCGGCCGCGAGGCCGTGCTCGCCTGGTTCGAGGACACGGCCGAGGAACCGCGCGTACGGGACGAGTTCTTCATGAAGCTCGCCCTCGCACCGCAGTCGGGTCTGGCCGATCCGGTCGCACTGATCAACAAGCAGCGGCGGCAGTACCTCAACTCCATGCGGGACCTGTCCAAGCTGGCCGCAGCGGAGGACCGCGACAACAAGATCTCCCAACTGCTGATCGAAGGCGCCATGCTGCACCTGCAGGCCGACCTCGACTGGCTGGAACGCTGCCAGGAGGAGCTGGAATGAGCGACGACGCCGGCACCACCGCTCCTGCCGTGTCCGCCCGGACCGTCGAGCCCATCGTGCGCGCCGAGGGCCTGACCAAGACGCACCACGGCGAGGGCGTGCCCGTGCACGCAGTCCGCGGGGTGGACCTGTCCGTCCAGCCGGGCGAGTTCGTCGCGGTCACCGGACCGTCGGGAGCCGGCAAGTCCACGCTCCTGCACCTGATAGGCGGCCTCCAGCGCCCCGACAGCGGGAAGCTGTGGCTCGGCGGAGAGCGCGTCGACGAGTACCGCGAGGCCCGCTGGGCGGTCCTGCGGCGCCGCAGCATCGGAGTCGTCTTCCAGTTCTTCAACCTGGTCTCCAACCTCACCGTCGCCGACAACGTCGAACTGCCCGCCCTGCTCGCCGGCGCCTCCCCGAAGGCCGCCCGCGAATCCCGCGCCGAACTGCTCGCCGAGCTCGGCCTCGAAGGCCGCGAGCGGTCCATGCCCGGCGAGCTGTCCGGCGGCGAACAGCAGCGGGTCGCGCTCGCCCGCGCCCTGGTCAACCACCCCGCACTGCTGCTCGCCGACGAACCGGCCGGGAGCCTCGACAGCAAGGGAACCCGTGAGGTCCTGCGGCTCCTCTCCCGGTTCCACCAGCGCGGCCAGACGATCATGATGGTCACCCATGACGCCCGGATGGCCAGCGCCGCCGACCGCGTCATCAGCTTCTTCGACGGGCGCATAGCCGACGACGCACAGCTCGGCGGCGGGCGCCGGGGCCCGGCCCGCGGCGTCTCCGGCGTCCTGGACCTGGACCTGGAACTGAAGGAGTGACCGTGCGGGCCACTCTGCGCTGGGCACACGCCGACTTCCGCGCACACCGCGGCGAGGCCCTCTTCGTCGTCCTGGCCAGCGCCGGGATCATCGCCTCGCTCCTGCTGGCCGGCGCACTCTTCAGCTACGCCGCGAACCCCTGGCAGCGTGTCTTCAACCAGTCCCACGGCGCCCACATCTGGCTGCACACCCGCGCCGGGGCGGACACGGCCGCCCTCTCCCGCGTGGACGGGGTCGCAGCCGTCTCCGGGCCCTACCGCACGGCGGCGACCACGGCCGAGTCCCGGGGCGCCCGGGTCGCGGTGACGCTGCGCGGCACCGCGCCGGAGCCTCCCGAGACCGGGCGGCCCCTCGTCACCGCCGGCAGCTGGCTCCCCGGGCCCGACGCGGCGGGCGCCGACGAGGGCGGTGCCAGTGCCGGCAGCGGCGCCGTCGTACTGGAGGCCTCGGTCGCACGGGCCCTGTGGGCGGAGCCGGGCGACACGGTCCGGGTCACCGGCCCGGACGGCGCCCCGCACGCCCTGCGGGTGAGCGGGATCGCCGAGGTCGCCGAGCCCCGCTACCACCCGGGCGGCGGCCCCGGCATCGGCTGGGTGCTCTCCGGCACCCTCGACGGGATCGCCCACGGCGAGACCGGTCAGAGCGTGGGCCTGCGCCTGGCGGATCCGGACGACACCGACTTCACCGTCCAGCGCGCCGTGACCCTGCTCGGCGCCGACCGGGTCGCCCAGGTCACCAAGTGGCAGCAGGCCCGCGCGGAGGCGGGCGGCGACGACCGGCTGCTCGGGCAGATGTTCGCCGTCTTCGGTCTCGGCGCGCTGCTCGCGGCGGCGCTCGCCGCCGCCGGGGCGATCGGCGCCCGGGTCCGCGGCCAGCTCAGGGACATCGCGATCCTCAAGGCCGTCGGCTTCACGCCCGGCCAGGTGACCCGCGGCTTCCTCGTACAGCACCTGGCCTTCGCGCTCCTCGGCGTGGCCCTCGGCACGGCGGCGATCGCCCTGCTGGGAGCCCGGATACCCGGACGGATCGGGGAGGCGGCGGCCGTGTGGCAGGACCTGCCCGGCCACACGGCGCTCATGATCGGCGTCCCCTGCGGCGCGGTGCTGCTGATCGCGGCCGCGACCGGGCTCTCGGCCTGGCGCGCCGGACGGGTCCCCCCGGTGCCGGTGGCCCGCGCGGCGCTGCCGACCGCCGCGCCCATGACCGCGCTCGGCAGGCGAGCCCTCGGGGTGCGCGTGCCGCCCGCCCTGGTCCTCGGATGGCGCGCGGCGTTCCCGCGGCGCGGCCGGACGCTCGTACCCGTGGCCCGGCTCGCCCTGCCGCTGGTCCTCATCACGGTCGCGCTCGTCGCCTGGTCGACGCTGGACCAGTTCCGCAGCCGGCCCGCGCAGATGGGACTGCCCGCGGCACTGACCGTACGGGCCGGAGCGACCGCCGGGTCCTCCGAAGCGGAACTGCAGCAGACCCTCGCGGCGATCCCGGACATCGCCGCGGCCCACCCGGGCGCCGAGATGGCGGCGCTCGTGCCGGGGCAGACCGGCACGATCACGCTCCGCGGGCTGGGTACCGCCCGGGACCCGTATCCCTCCAAGGTGGTCGAAGGGCGCGCCGTCGGCGGCCCGGACGAGGCGGTGGCCGGGCAGGGGCTGCTCGACCTCCTCGGGGTGCGGGTCGGCGCGTGGGTACGGATGACCGTGGAGGGACGGCCGCAGATCCTGCATGTCGTCGGCCGCACCATCGAACCCGAATCCGGGGGCCGGGTGATCACCACGACCATCGACGCACTGCGGGAGCGCGATCCAGGGCTGAGGCCCGACTTCCACGCCCTCGTACTGCGCCCGGGCGCGGACCCGCGGGCGGTGAGCGACGCGCTCGCCGGGACGGACGGCGCAACGCTGGAGGTCCGCGAGACGTCGAACCCGGTCGACCGGCTGGAACCGGCGCGCGGAGTGATCGCCGCCCTGATCGCGGTCCTGGCACTGATCGGGCTGATCGAACTGCTGACGCTGATCAGTACGGGCGTACGGGACCGCGGCCGGGACCTGCTCGCACTGAAGGCGATCGGGCTGACGCCCCGCCAGATCGGCTCGATGATCGTGACGGCCGCCGGACTGACCGCGCTGGCATCCGCCGTGGTGGGCACGACGCTGGGCGTGCTGTCGGGCCGATGGCTCGTGGACACCCAGGGCGCATCGAGCGGCATCGGCGCGGGCATAGCCCAACTGCCCGCGTTTCCCGTGCTGTTGACGGTGATCGGCGGGGCGGTGCTGGGCGCGGTGGTGGCGGCGGCGCTTCCGGCGACAAGGGCGGCCAGACGACGGCCGGCGGACTCGCTGAGCGAGACGCTCTGACCCCTCCGGGTCCGGGATTGCGCCTGATCCGCAGGAGAAGGCCCGGTGCCCCCGGCCCCTTCCCCCGCTCGGCCCGCGGCGCGAGCCCGGAGCAGGGGAGGGGCGAGTGATTCAGGAGGGCAGGGTCAGGGCTGCGGGCGGCCGTCCTCCGGCTTCGCGGTTCCCAGCTGCTCGTTGAGCTTCTGCTGCGCCGTATCGACCTGGCTCTGGTACTTGTTGCCGGTCTTCGCGTCGAACGCGTCGCCGGCCTTCTCCACGCCTTGCCGTGCGGTGTCCTCGTGGCCCTTGATCAGACCCTTGAGCTTGTCGAGCATCGACATCTTGGCCTCCTTGCGGATGTGGCGCATCCAGCATCTCGGCATCGGCCGGGGTCCGCATCTCCAGCAGCCGCAGGGCAGACCCGGGGCTCGTCATCGGGCGCGGACGGGGCCCGAGGGGCATTCTTGAGGTCGTGACCCACCGTGATCGAGGAGAAGCACGATGACGGGAACCAGTCCTCTGCCCGGGCCCGACCTCTCCGCGCGCCCGTACGGCCTGACCGCGGAGCGGGTGATGAAGGCGTCGCCCGGGGCGGTGTACCGGGCCTGGACCGAGGGGTTCGACACGTGGTTCGCCGAACCGGGCATGATCCGGATGCGTGCCGTGGTGGACGAGCCCTTCGTGTTCGTCACCCGGCACGAGGATCAGCTCCACCCCCACTACGGCCGGTTCCTGGAACTCGAGCCGCAGCGACTGGTGACGCTGACCTGGGTCACGGGAGCCATGGGCACCGAAGGGGCCGAGACGGTCGTCACGGTCGAGCTGGAGCCGTCCCCGCAGGGCGGCACCCGCCTGCGGCTGACCCACAGCGGCTTCTACGACAGGGCCGGAGCCCAGCGCCACGACAGCGCATGGGCCGATCACGTCCTGCCCCACCTCGATGCCGTCCTGAGCGCGGACGACTGAGCACCGGCCCGCCGATCGGGCCGGTGCTCCCGGAAGGCGGGGGCGAAGAGAAGGGGGAGGACGCAGACGTGCCCGGGTCAGGAGCGGTCGAGGCCCCAGGTCTGGAGCACATAGGGCCGGCCCTTCTCCTCGCCCTCGATCAACGGGACGTCCAGCAGCCGGAACCCGGCACGGGTGGCCACGCCGACGCTGGAGGCGTTCTCGGCCTCCAGCTCCAGGATCACCCGGTCCACGCCCAGCTGCCCGAAGGCGTACGCCGCCATCACCCGCACCGCCCGGGCGGCCAGACCCTGCCCACGATGGGCCGGGCCGACCGCGTACCCGAGCTCCGTCCCCTCGGGCGCGTGCTTCAGCATCACCTCGCCGAGCGGGGCACCGCCGTCGACGGTGATGGCGAGCAGGACGGCCGTACCCGCCCTGCGCAGCTCCCCGGCCCGGTCCAGTCGGGTGCGGGCGGCATCGGCGCCGAAGGGGGAGACGATCGGCGTCCAGTACGCGATGTCGGGGTGGTCGAACAGCTCGGGCATCGCGGCCAGGTCTGCCTCCGTCCAGTCGCGCAGGACCAGGCCCTCCCCCTTCAGCTCGATCCGGTCGGGAAAGGACTGCGTCGTGCTGCTCATGCGGGAGGACCTCCGTGGCCGGTGCGGGACGAGGCAGGATATCCGTGGACCGGCCATCGGTTCACCGGATTATCCGGCTGCCGGCGTCCCGGCCCGGCTCCGCCGGCACCGTCAGACCGCGTACCGGTCCGGGGCGAAGAGGGACGGGTTCGCCGCGATCCAGTCCGACGTGCGGCGCAGGCCCTCCTCCAGACCGACCCGGGGCCGCCAGCCGGCCCATTCACGGGCCCGGGAGTTGTCCGACAGCAGGCGCTGGACCTCGCTGCCCGACGGGCGCAGCCTGGTCGGGTCCACCACCACCTGCGCGTCCCGGCCGGAGGCCGCGATCAGAGCCTCGGCCAGGGCGCCGACGGAGATCTCCTCGCCGGTGCCGAGGTTGACCACCTCGCCCAGCGCCCGGTCGCACTCGGCCACCGCCAGGAAGCCCTCCGCCGTGTCCGTCACGTACGTGAAGTCCCGGGTCGGGGTGAGGGAGCCGAGGCGGATCTCTCGGGACCCCGCATGCAGCTGGGCCAGGATCGTCGGGATGACCGCGCGTGCCGACTGGCGCGGCCCGTACGTGTTGAAGGGGCGCACCACCGTCACCGGGAGCTCGAAGGCGTGGTGGAAGGAGAGCGCCATCATGTCCGCACCGATCTTCGACGCGGAGTACGGGGACTGCGGCTGCAGCGGGTGGCTCTCGGAGATCGGGGCGGTCAGCGCCGTCCCGTAGACCTCACTGGTCGAGGTGTGCACCAGGCGCCGTACGCCGTGCCGGCGGCAGGCCTCCGCCACGTTCTGCGTGCCGGTCACGTTCGTCTGCACGTACGCGCCCGGCGAGGCGTAGCTGTACGGAATCCCGATCAGTGCCGCCAGGTGGAAGACGGTGTCGCAGCCGGCCACCGCATCGCTGACCCGGCCCGCGTCGCGGACGTCGCCCGCCCACATCTCCACCGGGCCGTCCGGGTCGGCGAGGTGGCGCGCCAGGTGACCCTTCTCGGCGTACGGCTTGTAGTGGACGAAGGCACGCACCCGCGCACCCCGCGACACCAGCAGGTCCACCAACGTCGAGCCGATGAAGCCCTCCGCGCCCGTGACGAGGACGGTGCGGTCGGTCCAGCTGTTCATATGCGCTCCAGATGAGGGGTGGGGACGAAGCCGGCGACGCGCAGGACCTCGGCGGCCAGCAGTTCGGCGGCCCGCGCGTGCGGGCCGGGGTCGGCGGCGCCGGCCATCGCCGACAGCCGGGCCGGATCCGCCAGCAGCGGTCCGACGAGACCGGCGAGACGCTCGGCGGTGGTCTCGGCGTCGGGCAGCAGCAGACCCGCGCCCGCGTCGGACAGCACCCGCGCGTTGTGGGTCTGGTGGTCTCCGGGGGCGTACGGGTACGGGACCAGGACCGAAGGGACCCCGGTCGCCGCGAGCTCGGCCACGGTCGCGGAACCCGCGCGGCACACCACCAGGTCGGCGGCCGCGTAGACGAGGTCCATCCGGTCCAGGTACGGCACGGCCCGTGCGATCCGCTGCCCGCCGGACGCCGCCAGGTCGGCCACCGTGTCGGGCAGCGCGGCCGGACCCGTCTTGACCAGCAGTTGTACGTCGTCCCGGTACTGCCACAGGCCGGCCAGCGCGGTCGCCGCCCGGGTGAGGCGGACGGCGCCCAGGCTGCCGCCGTTGAAGACGATCAGCCGCCGCCCCTCGGGGACCCCGAGCGCGCGCCGGGCGTCGGCCCGCAGTGCCACCCGGTGCGCGGCCGGCAGCTCCGCGAGACCCGACAGCGCCGCCGAGATCGGCATCCCGGTGGTCAGCGCCCGGTCACCGCCCGAGAGGTGGACCCGGCTGCGGTCGAAGGCCACCGCCATGTGCGGGGTGAGCCGGGCCGCGAACTGGTTGGCACGTCCGGGCACCGCGTTGGACTCGTGGATCACGGCCGGCAGCCCCGCCAGCCGGGCACCGAGCACGGCGGGCGCGCTCGGATAGCCGCCCATGCCCACGACGGCGTGGGCGCCCTGCGCCCGGATCACCGAGCGCGCCTGGTGCGCCGAGCGCAGCAGCGCCGCGGGCAGCAGGTACCGCTTCGCGCCCAGCGCGGGATCGAAGGGGATCATGTCGACGGTGTGCAGGCGGTAGCCGGCGCCGGGGATCAGCTCGGTCTCCAGGCCCCGCTCGGTCCCGATGAACGAGACCACGGCTCCGGGCACGGCGGCGCGGAGCGCCTCCGCGAGGGCCAGGCCGGGATAGATGTGCCCGCCCGTGCCGCCCGCACCGATCACGACGGAGAGTGCCGCGGGTGTGTGTGGTGGTGTGGTGGTGGTCATGGGTGCACACTCCCGGTGCGCCCTAAGAAGGTTCTAAGAGGTTCTCTCAGAAGCCTTTGGCAGGCTTTGCCCCATGAGCTCCATGGACAGCACGGGCAGGCAGCGGCAGCGGATCCTCGTCGTCGACGACGAGCCGGAGGTACGGGCCGCCGTCGAGGACGGACTGACGGTCGAGGGGTACGAGGTGCGGGGCGCCGCGGACGGCCTGGCGGCCCTCTCGGAGGTGGCGGCCTGGGAGCCCGACGCGGTCGTCCTCGACGTCATGATGCCCGTGCTCGACGGCCTCGCCGTCTGCCGACAGCTGCGGGCGCTGGGCGACCGCACGCCCGTCCTCGTCCTGACCGCGCTCGACTCCGTCAGCGAGCGCGTCGACGGGCTGGAGGCCGGCGCCGACGACTACCTCGTCAAGC
>NZ_JBSGXU010000192.1:0-15003 GCF_053610205.1 Streptomyces sp. NPDC054932
TGGTGCGCTGCGACATCGCTAAGCGACGCGTGTAACGAGCGCCCTTGTGGGGCCGGCCCGACACGGAGAGACGATGGGACTGACGGGAAACCCCCATACGCCTCCCTGACCACCGCCCCACCGAAACCCCGCCCCCCGAAGCCCCGCCCCCGCCCCCGCAGCCGCCCCGCCCGACCCTCAGGCCTCAGGCGCCGGCATGTGGTCCAGTCTGCGGAGGATGACGCCCTCGCGCAGGGCCCACGGGCAGATCTCCAGTTCGTCCACGCCGAACAGGTCCATCGCGCCCTCCGCGACCAGCGCTCCCGCCAGGAGCTGGTTCGCGCGGCCCTCCGAGACGCCCGGGAGCGCCGAGCGCTGGGCCGTGGTCATCGCCGCCAGGCGCGGGACCCATTCCTCCAGCGACTTGCGGGTCAGGTCCCGCTGCACGTACAGACCTTCCGCCGAGCGGGCCGCGCCCGCGATGCGGGCGAGCTGCTTGAAGGTCTTCGAGGTCGCCACCACGTGGTCCGGCGCGCCGAAGCGGCTGAACTCGCGGACCGTCCGGGCGATCTCCGCCCGCACGTGCCGTCGCAGCGCCCGGATGTCGAGCGCGTCGGGCGGGTCCCCCGGGAGCCAGCCCGAGGTGAGGCGACCCGCGCCCAGCGGGAGGGAGACGGCCGCGTCCGGGTCCTCGTCGATGCCGTACGCGATCTCCAGCGAGCCGCCGCCGATGTCCAGGACCAGCAGTTTTCCGGCGGACCAGCCGAACCAGCGGCGGGCAGCGAGGAAGGTGAGGCGGGCCTCGTCCTCGCCGCTCAGCACCGGCAGGTCGACGCCGGTCTCGGCCTTGACCCGCGCGAGGACCTCGTCGGCGTTCGTGGCCTCGCGCACGGCACTGGTCGCGAAGGGAAGGACGTCCTCGCAGCCCTTGTCCTCGGCGGCCTGCACCGCGTCGCGGATCACCGAGACGAGACGCTCGACGCCGTCGGGGGTGACCGCCCCGCGCTCGTCGAGCAGCTCCGCCAGCCGCATCTCCACCTTGTGCGAGTGCGCCGGCTGCGGGCGCGCGCCGGGGTGCGCGTCCACCACCAGCAGATGGACCGTATTCGAACCCACATCCAGGACACCGAGTCTCATAGGGGGAAACGCTACTGCGAGGAAGACTCGGGGGTTGTGTAAGGGGCGCATAGGCTTGGGTTTGTGCCAAATACGAAGAAGGCCAACAAGACCCGGTCGCAGAAGGACACGGGCAAGGACACCGTCAAGGGCAAGGCCAAGCGCGGCAAGGACAAGGTCGTGGCCGTCGCCGACGAGAAGGGGCTCGACTTCCCCCGGGCCTGGGTGGAATTCCCCGACCCCGCCGACGACGAGCAGATCTTCCGCTGTGACCTGACCTGGCTCACCTCCCGCTGGACCTGCATCTTCGGCAGTGGCTGCCAGGGCATCCAGGCGGGCCGGGCGGACGACGGCTGCTGCACGCTCGGCGCGCACTTCTCCGACGATGACGACGAGAAGCGCGTGGCTCAGCACGTGGCCCGGCTGACGCCCGAGCTGTGGCAGTTCCACGACGTCGGCAGCGAGAGCGGGTGGACGCAGCACGACGACGACGGGGAGAAGCAGACCCGCCGCTGGGACGGTGCGTGCATCTTCCTGAACCGGCCGGGGTTCCCCGCCGGGGCGGGCTGCTCGCTCCACATCCTCGCGGTGAAGGAGGGCCGGGAGCCGCTGGAGACCAAACCGGACGTCTGCTGGCAGCTGCCGATCCGCCGGACCTACGAGTGGATCGACCGGCCCGACGACACCCGCGTGCTCCAGGTGTCGATCGGCGAGTACGACCGCCGCGGCTGGGGTCCGGGCGGCCACGACCTGCACTGGTGGTGCACGTCGGCCACCTCCGCGCACGGTGCCGGGGAGCCGGTGTACGTGTCGTACCGCCCCGAGCTGACGGAGCTGATGGGCAAGGAGGGCTACGACGAGCTGGTGAAGCTGTGCGAGGCGCGGCTGGCCTCGCTGCTGCCGATGGCCCCGCACCCGGCGGATCCTGCCTGACCGGCCTCCCTTCCGGGAGGGAGGCCCGCTCGGGAGGGACGCCCCGCTCAGGAGGCCGGTGTCGCCGACGGGGCCGGGTCCGGGGCGGGGGAAACCGTTCCGCCTGAGCCTTCCGTCGGGGTCGGCTCGGGCGTCGGGGACGGCGGCGGGATCGTCGGCTCCGTCGGGGTCGGGGTGGGCGGCTGCGTCGGGTCCGGCGACGGCTGCGGGGTCGCGGGCTGCGTCGGGTCCGGTGTGGGTACGGGCGTCGCCGCGGGGCGGCCCCGGCCCTGGATGGCGACGACCGCGCCGCTCGGGTCGACCCCGACCCGGGCCGTCCAGGCTCCGACGGGCTGGGCCTCGGGGTCCACGGCGATCCGCAGGGTGACCGATTCTCCTGGGGCCAGCGTGCCCGCGGTCCGGCTCGCGCGCAGCCAGGGCGCGTCGGACCAGAGCCGCCAGTCCACCGGGGCGCCGCCGGAGGCGGTGAGGGTGAGCAGGGTGACCGGGCCCTGGGCGGACGCGGCCACGGTGAGGCGGCCGGGGTCGCCGGGGTGGTCGGGGGTCGCGGGCGGGCCGGTGCTGATCACCTCGACGAAGACGTCGGAGGTGGTGTCGCTCCGGGCGAAGCCGGGGCCGCCGGTCGTGGTGGCGGCGTTCCCGGCGTTCTCGTAGGCGGTCACCGGGTGGCCCTCGGTGCGGGCGGTCGGGAGCTCGGACTCGCTGGCGGAGATCCGGGTGGCGTCGCCACCGGCGTGTTCGCCCGTGCCGGACTCACCGCGGTACGCCGCCCACAGCGCCAGGACCGGGGCGGCGACGACGGTGGCGACCACGGTGGTGGTCACCACGCGGGCGCGCAGCCGGTCGCGGCGGGCCGCGCGGTCCCTGGGGTCCATGGGGAAGCCGGTGCGGTCGAAGCGGGGGGCGGGCCCGCGGCCGCGGGCCCGGCCGGAGCGGATCATCGCGGCGTGGACGGCGGTGCGGGGGGCGGGTACGAGGGGGAGGGCGGCGGTGTTGATGCCGCCGGAGCCGGGCCAGGGGCCCGCGGCGCCCACCCGTTCGGCGACGCGGCGGCAGCGGGGGCAGTCGTCGACGTGGCGGACGAGCTCGGCGCGCAGGGTGCTGGAGAGGAGCACGTTGCCGTCGCCGTCTTCGCCGGTGAGCCGGGAGACGCTGGGGCAGCTGCCGGTCTCCACGACGGCGAGGGCGGCGCGGGTGCGCTCGACCTCGCAGGCGGCGCCGGAGAGCAGTTCGCGGGCGGCGGCCGGGGGTGTGCCGAGGACGGCGGCGAGTTCGGGGACGCCGAGGCGGTGGCGGACGGCGAGTTCGAGGGCTTCGCGCTGCTCGGGCGTGGTGCCGGCGGCTTCGGGCCAGGCGAGCCGGGCCAGCTCGGTACGACGGTAGGCGCTCACGTCAAGGGGCCGGTGGGCCTCCCGGCCGCGGTCGGCTGGCGTGTCTTCGCCCGGCGCACGGTCGCGCTCGGTGTGCTCCGGCGCACGCCGGGCGGAATGCGCTCCCTGTCGTGTGCGCCGCTGCTCCGCCAGCCGGTGCAGGCAGCCCCAGCGGGCGAGCGCGTAGAGCCAGGCGCGCCGGTCCCCCTCGTCGGGGCAGCGGCCGGGGTGCCGCTCGGCCACGGCGAGGACGTCCCCGAGCACGTCGGTCGCGGTGTCGTGGTCGCACAGGACCGACAGGCAGTACGTGAACAGGCCGTCCAGGTAGGGCTCGTGCCGGAACGGCGGCGGCTGCTCGCCCTCGTGGGGCATGCGCCCGTGCGCCCGGTGTGCGCCGGTGCGCGCTGAGGAGTGTGCCTGGTCGCTGCTGTTCACCTGGCGACCGTAGGCGGCACGCCGGTGACGGCCTGGAAGCCTTCGCCACTTTTAGCCCTTACGGGTGAACAGATCGGTGGGGTGCTGACTCAGGCCCTGACGCAGGTCCTGACGCAGGCCCTGACGCAGCTCCTGACGCAGGTCCTGACGCAGGCGGGCGGCACCCGCGACCTGCACCGCAGTCCGGCCTGTCGGTGCGGGCGGCTACCGTGAGCGCCATGGCTGCCCGCACTGCTCGTTCATCCGCCAAGGACCGGCCGTCCTACCGCTGCACCGACTGCGGCTGGACGACCGCCAAGTGGCTCGGCCGCTGCCCCGAGTGCCAGGCCTGGGGCACCGTCGAGGAGATGGGCGCGCCCGCCGTGCGGACCACGGCCGCCGGCCGGGTCTCGACCGCCGCCCTGCCGATCGCCCAGGTCGACGGCCGGACGGCGACCGCCCGCAGCACCGGCGTGGACGAGCTGGACCGTGTCCTCGGCGGCGGGCTCGTGCCCGGTGCCGTGGTGCTGCTCGCCGGTGAGCCCGGCGTCGGGAAGTCGACGCTGCTGCTGGACGTCGCGGCGAAGGCGGCCAGCGACGAGCACCGCACGCTGTACGTGACGGGCGAGGAGTCGGCGAGTCAGGTGCGGCTGCGGGCCGACCGGATCAACGCCCTCAACGATCACCTCTATCTGGCCGCCGAGACCGATCTGTCCGCCGTGCTCGGTCACCTCGACGCCGTGAAGCCCTCCCTGCTGATCCTGGACTCCGTACAGACCGTCGCCTCGCCCGAGATCGACGGCGCGCCCGGCGGCATGGCCCAGGTGCGGGAGGTGGCCGGGGCGCTGATCCGGGCCTCCAAGGAGCGCGGGATGGCCACCCTCCTCGTCGGCCACGTGACCAAGGACGGGGCCATCGCCGGTCCCCGTCTGCTGGAGCACCTCGTCGATGTCGTGCTGAGCTTCGAGGGCGACCGGCACGCCCGGCTGCGCCTGGTGCGCGGCATCAAGAACCGCTACGGCGCCACCGACGAGGTCGGCTGCTTCGAACTGCACGACGAGGGGATCACCGGGCTCGCCGACCCGAGCGGGCTGTTCCTGACCCGGCGGGCCGAGGCCGTTCCCGGAACCTGCCTGACCGTGACCCTGGAGGGGAAGCGTCCGCTGGTCGCCGAGGTGCAGGCGCTGACCGTGGACTCACAGATCCCCTCTCCCCGGCGCACGACCTCGGGCCTGGAGACCTCGCGCGTCTCGATGATGCTGGCGGTGCTGGAGCAGCGCGGCCGGATCACGGCGCTCGGCAAGCGCGACATCTACAGCGCCACCGTGGGCGGGGTGAAGCTCACCGAGCCGGCCGCCGACCTGGCGATCGCGCTCGCGCTGGCCTCCGCCGCCAGTGACGTGCCGCTGCCGAAGAACCTCGTGGCGATCGGTGAGGTCGGCCTGGCCGGCGAGGTGCGGCGGGTGACGGGCGTGCAGCGGCGGCTCGCGGAGGCCCACCGGCTGGGCTTCACGCACGCGCTGGTCCCGGCGGATCCGGGCAAGGTGCCGGCCGGGATGAAAGTCATTGAGGTGGCCGACATGGGCGATGCGCTAAGGGTGTTGCCGCGCGGGCGGTCCCGTACGGCGGCCAGGGAGCGGTCCGCGGAGTAGCGCACCCGGGGGGATGATCCCCCTGGTCAGGGGCCCCTACGGGCCCCTCGCGGGCCGTACCTGGCCAAGCCACGGCGGGGCCGCGGCGCGCGCCGGTAGACTTCTGGATGGTCCGCCCGGCCGTACGCACGCCCTCGTGCCCGCGGTGCGGGGCGGCGCAACCCGCGACCGGAGGAGTGCAGTGGCAGCCAAGGACGGGGCAGCAGCATCCGGCAAGTCGGGCGCGAGCTCCAAGCAGGAGGCCATGATGCGCGCCTCGCTGAGCGCGGTCGCACCTGGTCAGCCCCTGCGTGACGGCTTGGAGCGGATCGTCCGCGGCAACACCGGCGGGCTCATCGTCCTCGGTATGGACAAGAGCGTCGAGGCGATGTGCACCGGCGGTTTCGTCCTGGACGTGGAGTTCACGGCGACCCGGCTGCGCGAACTGTGCAAGCTCGACGGCGCGCTCATCCTCGACAAGGACATCACCAAGATCCTGCGGGCCGGCGTGCAGCTGGTGCCGGACGCGTCGATCCCGACGGAGGAGACGGGCACGCGGCACCGTACGGCCGACCGCGTCTCCAAGCAGTGCGGCTTCCCGGTGGTGTCGGTGTCGCAGTCGATGCGGCTGATCGCGCTGTACGTCGACGGGGAGCGGCGGGTCCTGGAGGAGTCCGGGGCGATCCTGTCGCGGGCCAACCAGGCGCTGGCCACGCTGGAGCGGTACAAGCTGCGTCTCGACGAGGTCGCGGGCACCCTGTCGGCGCTGGAGATCGAGGACCTGGTCACGGTCCGCGACGTGACGGCGGTCGCGCAGCGGCTGGAAATGGTCCGCCGGATCGCGACCGAGATCGCCGAGTACGTGGTCGAACTGGGCACGGACGGGCGACTGCTGTCGCTGCAGCTGGACGAGCTGACGGTCGGGATCGAGCAGGAGCGGGAGCTGGTCATCCGGGACTACGTGCCGGAGCCGACGGCGAAGCGTTCCCGCACGGTGGACGAGGCGCTGGCGGAACTGGACGCGCTGACCCATCCGGAGCTGCTGGAGCTGGCGATCGTGGCGCGGGCGCTGGGGTACACCGGCTCGCCGGAGACCCTGGACTCGGCGGTGTCGCCGCGCGGATACCGGCTGCTGGCGAAGGTGCCGAGGCTGCCGGGCGCGATCATCGAGCGGCTCGTGGAGCACTTCGGCGGGCTGCAGAAGCTGCTCGCAGCGAGCGTGGACGACCTGCAGACGGTGGACGGCGTCGGCGAGGCGCGTGCGCGCAGCGTCCGCGAGGGCCTGTCCCGGCTGGCGGAGTCCTCGATCCTGGAACGCTACGTCTAGGCTCCGCCGCCGAGCCGGATCGCAGTGTCCGGCAGCGTCGCCGCCGGGCCCCGTCGGCTAGTCCTGCTTGAGGACGAACGAGGTGCGGGCCACCGGCATGCCCGGGGCCTTGACCTCGACCACGTAGGTGTCGGGAGCCGCCGACCCCGCCGGAGGCGCCTGGCACTGGTCGGCCGCGCTGAACCTGCGGTCCCAGTCCAGCGCCTGCTTCGTCTCGCCCTGCGCCGGGACCCGGAAGAAGGCGTTGCCCGCGCCCGCCGGGCAGTCCGCCGAGGACCACACCGCCTTGCTGCTGCTCGCCTGAAGGATGGTCAGGACGGCCTGCTTGGGGCCGAGGTCGACCTTGCAGGTGGTGCCGGAGGTGTTGCGGGCGACCAGTTCGAGGCGGGGCTTCTCGTTCGCCTCGTACTCGTTCTTCGCGCTCTTGACCTCCCACTGCAGGGCACCCGGCGCGCAGGTGGGGAGCGGGGAGTCCGCCGGGACCTGTGCCGGGCCGCCCGCGGCGCCGCCGGCGCCGGAGCCCGAGCCGCCGTTCGAGCCGGCGCCGCCGCCCGGTTCGCCGTTCTTGCCCGCGCCGCCCGTGGAGCCGCCCTGGGAGCCGGTGGTCCCGCCGCCGCCCGACTCGGGGCGCCCGCCGGGGGCCGCGCTGATCGCGGGCCCGGTACCGGCCGGACCCGGGGTGATCGAGGCGACGGGGTCGGGGCCGCCCTGGCCCTTTCCGTTGGTACTCGTCCTCCCCCCGCCGGAGCTGACGGTCCATACGGCGAGGAGCGCGAGGAGCGCGACAACGGAAGCCAGCACAGCCCTCCGTCGCCAGTAGATGGAGGAGGGGAGCGGCCCGACCGGATTGCGCAGAGATCCCACGGACGGAACTTTACGAGAGTTCGCGGCCCGATCAGTGCCCCACATGCCGCGCAGCGGGATCGATTTGCCGATGATCATCCTGCGGACGCAATCGCGGGCGGTGAGATCCGGCCAAAGGGCTGATGCAGCGATTAATCCGCTTTGAGCACGTTCGGTGAGCATGGACAGCTCCGGCCTCCACCGCGCCATCACCGATTTCGCCCGGGGGACACCCTCATGGGTGCACTCGGCCTTCGAGATCTGGACGGGGTACGGACTCCTGCTCTTCGGCGTGCTCTTCGGCGTGCTCTTCACGGCCGTCCGGTGGCGTTCGCGCGGCCGCGGCGGCGCCCGGCCGGCGGCACCGGCCGTCGTCCGGCTCACGGGTCCCGGTCCGGCGCGCCGAGGGAGGTGAAACGTGCCAGGATGCCGTCTGCCATGACTGCATCCCCCGCTTCCTCCTCGGCCGTATCCCCCGACTCCTCCCACGCGCTGCACTCGCCCGTCATCGCGTGGTTCGACGAACACGCCCGCGACCTGCCCTGGCGCCGCCCCGAGGCCGGCCCCTGGGGGGTCATGGTCAGCGAGTTCATGCTCCAGCAGACGCCCGTCAGCCGGGTCCTGCCGGTCTACGAGCAGTGGCTCGCCCGGTGGCCCCGCCCCGCGGACCTGGCCACCGAAGCCCCCGGAGAGGCCGTACGCGCCTGGGGCCGGCTCGGTTACCCCCGCCGCGCGCTGCGGCTGCACGGCGCGGCCGTCGCGATAACGGAGCGGCACGGGGGCGACGTACCGCGGGAGCACAGCCAGCTGCTGGCGCTGCCCGGGATCGGCGAGTACACGGCCGCGGCCGTGGCCTCCTTCGCGTACGGGCAGCGGCACGCCGTCCTCGACACCAACGTCCGGCGGGTCTTCGCGCGCACCGCGACCGGGGTCGAGTACCCGCCGAACGCGACGACCGCGGCCGAGCGGCGCCTCGCCCGGGAGCTGCTGCCCGAGGACGAGGACACCGCGGCCCGCTGGGCGGCGGCCTCGATGGAGCTCGGCGCGCTGGTGTGCACCGCCAAGAGCCCCGACTGCGCGCGCTGCCCGGTGGCCGGGCTGTGCGCGTGGCGGCTCGCCGGGAAGCCGGCGCACGAGGGTCCGCCGCGGCGCGGGCAGACGTACGCCGGGACCGACCGGCAGGTGCGCGGGAAGCTCCTCGCCGTGCTCCGGGACGCGGTGGGCCCCGTTCCGCAGGCCCTGCTCGACACGGTCTGGGACGAGCCGGTGCAGCGGGCCCGGGCGCTGGACGGGCTGGTCTCGGACGGTCTGGTGGAACCCCTGGACGGAGGTCTCTACCGGCTCCCGCAGACCTGACCGAAGTTGACCCGGCAATTCCGCTTCCTGCCGGGAAACCGCAGCTCACGAGGGTTGTTACACAACCTATGGGTGTCCGTGCGCCCACCGAAGGCTGGCCCGCACAGCCCCGTGACAACCCCTCCGTACCTTCGAATCCGTAAGGCAGCGGATGAGCAGGTGGACGGCAGCGGAGGCGGTCTCAGATGGCGCACGGTGAGGTACTCGGATTCGAAGAGTACGTACGCACCCGGCAGGACGCCCTGCTGCGCAGTGCCCGGCGTCTGGTCCCGGACCCCACTGACGCGCAGGACCTCCTGCAGACCGCGCTCGTGCGCACCTACGGCCGCTGGGACGGCATCGCCGACAAGTCCCTGGCCGACGCCTACCTGCGCCGGGTCATGATCAACACCCGTACCGAGTGGTGGCGTGCCCGCAAGCTCGAAGAGGTCCCCACGGAGCAGCTCCCCGACGCCTCGGTCGAGGACGGCTCCGACCAGCGTGCCGACCGCGCCCTCCTCATGGACATCCTCAAGGTTCTCGCGCCCAAGCAGCGCAGCGTGGTCGTGCTGCGACACTGGGAACAGATGAGCACCGAGGAAACGGCCGCGGCGCTCGGAATGTCGGCGGGAACCGTGAAGAGCACTCTGCACCGCGCCCTGGCCCGGCTCCGGCAGGAGCTGGAGAGCCGGGATCTGGACATGCGTGCGCTGGAGCGCGGTGACCACACCATGCAGTACGAGGGGCGTGAGCGGTGCGCGGCCTGAACGGCCAAGGTTTGTCCGGAGGTTCTCTGGTGCTGATGTCGGCGGGGATGGTCGTCCTCGTCGGCACAGCCGTGTTTGCGGTCGGTTGCGCCACCAGCGGCACCGGCCTGCGCGACGGCGGGCCGGCCCGCACCGAGGCCGTGTCCAGGAGCGCGACGTCGGGCCCCTCCCCCGACGACTCCTCCTCGGCCTCCGAGGGTTCGTCCGGACGGCCGCTGAAGAAGGTCGATCCCGTCGGGCTGATCATGAAGGACCCCAAGGTCAGCACCGAGGTGAAACGGGACCTCAAGCCCTGCGCGGGCAAGGAGTACCCCGTGGACGTGAGTTACGGGAAGGTCACCGGCAGCCCCGTCGTGGACATCGTCGTCAACGTCCTGTCCTGCGCCGACGCCCTGGGTCGCGGAACCTACGTGTACCGGGCGGACGGCAGTACGTACGAGAATGTGTTCTCGGACGAACAGCCACCCGTCTACGCGGAGATCGACCGGGGCGACCTGGTGGTCACGAAACAGGTCTACGGAAAGAGCGACACGCTCGCCTATCCGTCGGGCGAGGACGTGATCACGTACCGCTGGAACGGCGAGAAGTTCACCGAGCAGGACCGAGTTCACTCGGAGTACAGCAACGTGGTCGACGGCGGTGTCCAGCCCGCCCCGGTCACGAGTCAGAAGAACTGAGCACAGAAGAACCGAGGCGAGGCTTCCGCATGGCCGAGACCCATGTCCTTTTCGTGGAGGACGACGACGTCATCCGTGAGGCCACGACCCTGGCGCTGGAACGCGACGGGTTCGTGGTCACGGCCATGCCCGACGGCCTGTCCGGGCTGGAGTCCTTCCGCGCGAACCGCCCCGACATCGCGCTGCTGGACGTGATGGTCCCGGGCATGGACGGCGTGAGCCTGTGCCGCCGCATCCGTGACGAGTCCACCGTCCCGGTGATCATGCTGTCGGCGCGCGCCGACTCCATCGACGTGGTGCTGGGCCTGGAGGCGGGCGCCGACGACTACGTCACCAAGCCCTTCGACGGCTCCGTGCTCGTCGCCCGGATCCGTGCCGTGCTGCGCCGCTTCGACCACTCCGGCAGCTCTCAGAACGGCGGCCCGAACGCGGCCGACAACGGGTCGGGCCCCGAGCGCGGGGTGCTCTCCTTCGGCGACCTGGAGGTGGACACCGAGGGCATGGAGGTCCGCCGGGCGGGCGCCTCCGTGGCACTGACCCCGACCGAGATGCGGCTGCTGCTGGAGTTCTCCTCCGCGCCCGGCACCGTGCTCTCGCGCGACCGCCTGCTGGAGCGCGTCTGGGACTACGACTGGGGCGGCGACACCCGCGTCGTGGACGTCCACGTCCAGCGACTGCGCACCAAGATCGGACAGGACCGCATCGAAACGGTCCGAGGCTTCGGATACAAACTCAAGGCATGAGACGGTTCACCCTCCGCACGGGCATCCGCTGGAAGATCGCCGTCGCCATCGCGTCCGTGGGCGCCCTCGTCACGATCGCCCTGAGCCTGGTGGTGCACAGTGCTGCCCGCGCGTCGATGCTGGAAGGCGCCCGCGAGGTGCAGCTGGAACGCGTGCAGTTCATCTCCCGCAACGCCGAGGCCGGGCGCAAGCCGCCCATGGGGGCCAAGCTCAACGATCCCGAACTGCCCGCCGAACTGCGGCGCAAGGCGCAGTCGGGACGGCGCGGGACCTACATCCAGGAGCGGCCGCACGGGGCGCCCGAGGTGTGGGCCGCCGTGCCGCTCGGGAACGGGCAGGTGCTGTCGCTGCACACGCCGTTCCGGGACGGCGCCACCAATCTGATCGCCGACCTGGACCGGGCCCTGGTCATCGGCGGCCTGTCCGCCGTGATCGGCGGCTCGGCGCTCGGCGTGCTCATCGGCGGGCAGATCTCCCGCCGGCTGCGCAAGGCCGCGGCCGCGGCGCAGCGCGTGGCGCACGGCGATCCCGACGTCCGCGTACGGGACGCGGTCGGCGGTGTCGTGCGGGACGAGACGGACGACCTCGCGCGGGCCGTGGACGCCATGGCCGACGCCCTCCAGCAACGGCTGGAGGCCGAGCGGCGGGTGACCGCGGACATCGCGCACGAGTTGCGGACTCCGGTGACCGGCCTGCTCACGGCGGCGGAACTGCTGCCCCCGGGGCGGCCGACGGAGCTGGTGCGGGACCGGGCCCAGGTGCTGCGCGCCCTCGTCGAGGACGTACTGGAGGTGGCCCGGCTGGACAGTGCGTCGGAGCGGGCCGAGCTCCAGGACGTGGCGCTGGGCGAGTTCGTGAGCCGGCGGGTGGCATCGCTGATGCCGGAGGCGACCGTACGGGTCGTCGCGGACGAGATCGTCAGCACCGACCCACGGCGTCTGGAGCGGATCCTGGGGAACCTGCTGGCCAACGCTGCGCGGTACGGGCAGCCGCCGGTCCAGGTCGACGTCGAGGGCCGGGTCGTACGGGTCCGGGACCACGGGTCGGGCTTCCCCGAGGCACTGCTGCGCGAGGGGCCGAGCCGCTTCCGCACCGGGTCGACGGATCGCGCGGGCGTGGGGCACGGGCTGGGGCTGACCATCGCGGAGGGCCAGGCGCGGGTGCTGGGCGCCCGGCTGACGTTCCGTAACGTGGCCGCCCGGGGCGGCTCGGAGCGCGAGGGCGCGGCGGCGGGTGCGGTGGCGGTGCTGTGGCTGCCGGAGCACGCGCCGACGGCGACGGGAAGCTTCCCGATCCTGGGGCCGACACAGGACTGAACCGGGGCGGGTCGGGCGGGACGGGGACCGGGCCGTGCCCGCCCGGGGGTCCGTGACTTAGCATCCGTGGCATGACCGACGGTACGTATCCCCCGAGCCACCCGCAGCCCGAGCCCGCCCCCGGCAGCGGCGGATACGGGTTCCCGCCGGGACCGCCCGCCCAGGGCGGCTACGGCTACCCGTCCTCGGGCGGCAGCTACGGCTACCCGCAGACCGGGCAGCAGCCCAACCCGTACCAGCAGGACGCGGGAGGCGGCCAGTGGCCTCCGACCCCTGCTCAGCCGGGCTTCACGAGGCTGGCCGGTCCCGACCTGCCCGGCGCGTCGGAGCAGCCGGACTGGGACGCCATGGCGGACCGGTCGGCGGCCGAGCGGCGCAGGAAGCGGCTGTGGATGCTGGGCGGCGGCGTGACCGTACTGGCGCTGCTGGCCGGTGGGGGAACGTTCTTCCTGATAGGCAACGGCGACGACGGGGGCCAGCCGGACGCCCAGCCCGTGGTCTCCGCCTCGCCCGAGCCGGAGGATTCGAAGTCGCCGGCCGCGTACACCGCCACCGTCAAGGGCGACGACACCCTGCTGCGCGACAGCTACGGCAAGACGGGCATCCGGCTGGGCCCCGACCTCAAGATCGGCCCGCTGGGCAAGCGGTTCCAGGTCATCGGCAAGGGCAACGGGAACTCGTGGGGGCAGTCCGCCGAGCCGGTGGTCGACGTGACGAAGAGCTTCACCATCACGGCCCGCGCCTACAACTCCGCCGCCAAGGGCTCGCGGATCGTCATGAGCCAGGGTGACGGGGAGTCGTTCTCCTTCGAGCTCGGCGTGAACGAGGTGAACGGCAAGCAGGCATGGATCTTCCGTGTGCAGACCGGCGACAAGGGCGCTGCGGCCACCACGCGGACGGTCACCGCCGAGGGGCTGTCCATGGTGAAGACCCCCACGCTGCTGATGGCCACCTACGACGCCGAGAAGAAGGCCATCGCCCTCTACGTGGACGGCAAGCAGGCCGGCGAGACTCCGGTCGGGCCCATCTGGCAGGCCCCGGGTCCGCTGCAGCTCGGCCGGTCCAGGCACCACAACATCTGGACCGGTCCGTGGCAGGGCGCCCTGCACAACATCAAGATCTACGACGGGGCGTTCTCTCCGGAGCAGGCCGCCGCGTACAAGGAGGGCAAGCTCGGACCCACGCCGAAGCCGACCCATGCCTGGCTGCTCACCTGATCGGTGAGCAGGGCGGGTCGGCCGGTACGACGGGTGCTGCGTCAGCAGCGGTCGCGACGGGTCAGATGCTGACGCCGTTGGTGCGCAGGAAGGCCACCGGGTTGACGGCGGAGCCGTAGTTCGGGGTGGTGCGGATCTCGAAGTGCAGGTGCGGGCCGCTGGAGTTGCCGGTGTTGCCCGACAGGGCGATGCGCTGCGACGCGTTGACCTTCTGGCCGATCTTGACCTGGATCTTCGAGAGGTGCGCGTACTGGGAGTACGTGTTGTTCGCGTGCTTGATCACGATGGCGTTGCCGTACGCGGGGCCGTCGCCGCCGCCGTTCGGGCCGGCCTTGACGACGACGCCGGCGCCGGCGGACTTGACCGGGGTGCCGACCGGGACGGCGAAGTCCTGGCCGGAGTGCTTGTGGGACCACATGTTGCCGCCCTTGCCGAAGGTGGCGGAGAGCGTGTACTTCTCCAGCGGCTTGTCCCAGAGGCCGGCCTTCGCGGCGCCCGCGGCGCCGGCCGCCTGGGCGGTGACGGCGGTCTGCGGGGCGTCTGCGAACGCGGCGGTCGTGCCCGCCCCGAGGGCCAGCACCGCACCGAGAGCGGTGGTGCCGACAGCGATACGGGTACGACGGGTGTAGACGCGCTTCGCGAACATGTGCAGACCTCCGGGGCCGGGGACAAGGGGGGTTTCACACCTGCAAGAGGCATGAAGTGACCCGGCACGCTGGACCGTGTGCCGGGCTGGCTCATCCTTGGTAACCCGTGCCCCGGAACTTCCCCAAACGTCCCGATTACTAGCGGAACTCGTAGCGGCCGCCGTGTGACCTGGCCCGTTGACGGCCTCCCTGCAGGGGCGAAGGTCCCGTACCAGGGCATTTTGGATCTACGAAACAGCCTAGTACGTCCGTTTTGTCTTGTGCGGCTTGTCACCGGCCCAGGGGCCTTCGGCGCCCGTTCCGGGCCCTTCGACGGGCGGCCCGCACCACGCTCCGCCGGGGCCGGGACCGCCGTACGGCACCTGCTGCCGCCCCGGAGCATCCAGGAGGCCGAGGAACCGGGCCGGACCGGCCCGCTGGTGCTGGAGCCGCCGGCCGCCCGGTGAAGGCCCGGACGAGGCCCTCATGGCCGTCACAGCGGCCGGCGGGACCTTCTCGGCTGCGGTTCCCGCACGCGGAGCCGGAGCCCTTCAGCTCGGTGTACGAGCAGTGACCCGATGACGGTAAAGGGGCGGGCCCCGGCGCTATTATGTAACCGGGCGGCCCCCCTGGGGGGGGGGGGGCGGGTCCGGCCCCCGGGACAGGCCCGGGGGGGCGCCCGGGCGCGGGGGGGGGGAGGTGGCGGGCG
>NZ_JBSGXU010000193.1:0-14980 GCF_053610205.1 Streptomyces sp. NPDC054932
GCGAGCACGGGCTCGGGCAGGGCGGGATTCTCCAGCATGCCGTATTGGCGCACGCCCGCCTCGGCCCAGGCCAGCAGGATCTCGACCGGGGTCGCCGGGTTCTTGGCGATGTCGTCGAGGAGGCCGGTGTCCTCGGCGCGGGCGGGATCGCGGACGAATTCGGCGAGCGCCTCCGGTGGGGTGTGCCGGTTGGCGACGGCGCGGCGCAAGTAGTAGATCGGGCTGCGGGCCATGGCGGCGAGCACGTCCCCCGGCGGCTCGGTGTGCCGGGCGTCGTCGATCGCCGCGAAGCTCTCGATTTCCGCCTTGCCCGACACCGTGCCCGCACAGTAAGTCAGCCCGAACTCGACCAGTAGGTCCGCCGGCCAGTTCGGCTGGTCCATCGCGTTCCCGGGGTGGAAGTACGGCCACAGGTCCAGCGCGTGCAGTGCGCGCAGTGACTCGGGCGGGGTGGCGGGGTGTTCCAGTGCCGCATATGCGAGGCGCTGGACGTCCTCCTCCTGCCCGTGCGCGATGCTCTCGCTGTCACCGAACGAGCGCGTGAGCGTGTCGACCAGCCGGGCGAGTGCCTCGGGCGGGGCCGTCGTGTTCTGGCTGATGGCGACGAGCACGGCCGGGCTCGGGTCGCCGGCGAGTTCGGTGAGCTGCCGGACGGGGGTGAACGCATTGGCCGCAGCGGCGGCCCGGACGCACGGTTCGGGGTCGGCCGCGAGCCGGGCCAGCACGCTCGGCGTGCGGTTGTGGTACTGCCGGCCCATCAGCTCCCGGACGCGGGTGTCGGGGTCCTGCGCCAGGGCGTCGAGCAGCGGCGCGAGCTCTCCTGCTGAGCGCTTGTTGACGGCGGTGCGGCGCACCCCGGGGTCCGGGTCGGTGAGGTCCGCGTCGCCGGCGTGGCCGAGTGCGGCCACCACCCGGCGGACCCGCGCGTCCGGGTCGGTGGCGAGTGCCCGCAGGTGCTCCGGCCGGGCGTCGATCCGCCGTACCAGGGTCAGCCGGACTTCGGCGGAGGTGTCGGTGACGAGCAGTGCGGCCGCCTTGCGCGGGAGTTTCTCGCGTCCGGCCAGGGCCCGGCGCACCGCTGCCGATCCGTCCCGGGCCAGCGCTTTGAGCGCTGCCTTGGGGGTCGCGCGGTGGACTGCCGCCACCCGGCGCACCGACTCCTCCGGGTGGGCGGCGAGCCCCGCCAGCCGCTCGGCCGAGGTGGCCGGGTGGGCGGCGAGCGCGCGCAGCACCCCGAACCATTCGGGGCCGCCCGCGACGGCCCGAACGGCCACCTCCTCGGCCAGCTCGGCCGGCAGACCTATCCGGGACGCCACGATCCGGGCCGGCCCCGGAGCCTGCGCTGCCAGCTCCCGCAGCCGTGACAGCGGTGTGGCCGGGCGCCACGCCTCCGCGACCTCGCCGTCGATGTCCATCCACACCCCTTCTTGACGCGCCACCCCGGGTGGGTGGCCCGGGCCGGGCACCGGACTGCCCCGGGTGCGCCCGAAGGCTCACAACTGGAGACGGGCATCGACGTCACCGACCTGGTGAAGATCCTGACACGGGGCTCTGACAGCGCCGCGCACGGTTCTTCCTCTCGGCTGACGGTCGGCGGGGAAACCGGAACCACTGACCTGCACGCTCACCAGTCGACGTGTGCGGTGATCCATTCGGCGAGCGCGTCCTCGTCATCCGCCGGGGGCAGCTCGGGGCCGCAGGCGAGTGGGGTGCAGGACAGCTGTAGATGCGTCAGGAGGCCGTAGGGGCCGTTGTCGGCCGCCGGTCCAAGTACCAGGGTGTGGGTGGAGGTGCGCCAGATACGGTGCGTCAGCGCGGGACCGGTGACCACCGCGGCGGAGGACAGAGTCGTGCGCTCGGGAGGTACCCCCAGGTGCTGGGTCACCACCTGCGCGGCCTGAGCGAGTAGGGCCTCGCCGTCCTGATCCGTGCACGGCCTGCGACCGGTCCAGCCGGGCTGCGCCTGCCAGTCGTCGATGAGGCCGTACAGCCACGATGCGTTGTCCATGTCCTCGTCGTCCGGGTCGACGGGGTACAGCTCTGCGAAGACGAGGAAGCTCCGGGCATCCGAGCGTCCGAACGGGCTCACGCCGTCGGAGCAGACCACGTGCCCGTGCCCGGTCCCGAAGGAGTTGCCGACCAGGTCGTGCTCCCACCGCCATCCCCGCCGCCGCACCTCCGCGTCGACCGCATCGAACTCCTCCGGGACGTGCGGGCCGGCCGGCAGCTCGAGGAACTCTGCGACGGCCGCGGCCCTCAACGGCCGGTGGGCGAGGGCATGTACGGGGTGCGGCATGGGGATCACTCTAGAAGCAGCCCGGGCGGCTGCCCCGAGAAGGACCCATGGCCCGTACGGCCCTCCGCCGTACGGGCCCTCCTCGCCTCAGCTTCCGGCCGCTGCGCCGAACTCGGCGGTGAGGATGTCGTCGAAGACGCCCAGGCCGCTCCAGTCGCCGTTGACCTGGCAGGTGAGCAGGTGCCTGCCGTCACGGGAGCCCATGCCACAGGTCCACGAGCCGTACGTGGCGCCCGCGTTGCCCCAGACCGTGACACCGGACGGCAGTGACCAGGAGAACACGCCCAGGCCGTACCGGGTGCCCGGGATCCACGGGACGGGTCCCGTGGTGTCGACGGTGGTGAACATCTCCCGCTGCTGTTCGGCCGGCAGCAGGTGGCCCTGGAGCAGCGCGCCGAAGAAGCGCTGCAGGTCACCCGTGGTCGAGACGATGCCGCCGGCCGCCCACGCGAAGGACTGGTTCATCTCGGTCGCGTCGTGGACCTCGGGCCGGGCATCGGAGGCGAAGAGCGTGGAGTAGTGCCGGGGGTGCGGCCCTCGGATCGTCGGCTCCGTGCCGGGCAGCCAGGTCCCGGTCAGCCCCAGAGGGTGGACGATCCGCTGGGTGAGCGCTTCGCCGAACGTCCCGCCCGTGACCTTCTCGACGATCAGGGCGACCAGGAAGTAGTTGGTGTTGGAGTAGAGGAAAGCCTCCCCCGGGGCGAAGGACGCCGGGGTGGCCAGACCGATCCTGATCAACTGCCCGGGGGCATAGGTGTCGTAGCGGTGCCGGAACCACGCCGCGCCGATGCCCTTCGTGAAGAACTCCGCGTCGTTGCCGTAGTTGAAGATGCCGCTGGTGTGGTTGAGCAACTGCCGGATGGTGATCGAACGGCCGTCGTAGCCGTTGCCCGCCACCATCCCGGGCAGCCACTGCTCGATCGTGTCGTCGAGGCCCAGCCGGCCCTCGGCTGCCAGCTGCAGGACGAGCGTGGCGGTGAACGCCTTCGTCGTGCTCCCGATCCGGAACCGCTCGGACGGCCGGCGTTTCTCCCCGGTCCCGGTGTCGGAGGCTCCTGCCGAGCCGAACCACGCGCCGTGGCCGTCGCGCACTTCGACGACGATGCCGGGAGCGCCGCCCGGGGCGGTGGCGCGGTCCAGGGCGTGCTGCAGTGCGGAGCGGTCGGGGGTGGCCGCGACGGCCGCTGCGGGGACCGTCGGCGTACCTTCTGTGGTCGCCCCGGTGGAAAAGGGACTGGTCATGTTGGTCTTCCTTCCAGGCGTTCGGTTCGTCGGATCAGGGAAGCGGCGTCAGCGCGCCGGGTGGGAAGGCGCAGGAATTTCGGCCGGTTGCCCCGGAGCGTGGTCGGCCGTGATGCGCTCGGCCGTGGTGCGCTTCGCGGTGGCGCGCCTGGCGGTCACGATCACTCGTGCGGTGGTTCCCACCGTGAGCAGCAGCACCGCGGCGAGGGCGAGGAGCGTGGCGGTGTCCGGATGGATCAGGGACTGACCGCGCCACGCCTGCCAGGTCACCACAGCGACCAGCCCCGTGTAGCCGAGGGCGGCACTGCCGACCAGGCGGGCCCGTACCTTCTCGTCCCGCAGCCAGACGCGCTCGGCGGCCAGGGCGGCCAGTACCGCGGTGATCAGGAGGAGCACCTGGATGCCGTGCAGAGCGAAGAAGTGCGGTACCCGGAAGTCGCCGCCGGTCACGCTCCAGTTGGTGAGGGGCATGCCGTGGCCGTCGGGGTCCCCGATGCCGTGGCCCTGGTACATCTGCACGGAGTGCCCGTTGGCGTCGGTCACCGTACGGGAGTGGATCTCGGTGACCATCCAGAAAACCGGCACGACCATGCCGAAGGTGGCGAGCGCGAGACCGCAGCGGATGGCTCGGTTCAGTGCTGCTCCGCCCGTGCGCTGGATCAGTACGACGACTGCGAGGACCAACTGTGCGATGACGATGACCATCACGCCGAAGGTGAGGAGGGGGACCAGGGCCAGCGTGACGGGGTCGGTCTGGTCCGCGTTGAAGTGGCTGAAGGTGCCGCGCGCCGCCTGGGCGGTGATGGCGCCCACCTCCACGGTGGCTGCCACCGCGAAGACGGTACCCAGCCATCGTCCCAGCCGCCTGCCCCTGGTCAGCTTGGTCAGCAGCCATGCCAGCGTGCCCGCGTAGAGGCCGAAGGCGAAGCCGAACTTGAGCGGCTTGACCCACACCGACTCGTCCAGCAGCGTCCGGCCGTCGATGACGGTACCGACGCCGGAGACGAGCACCAGACCGAACATGAGGGCGGCGCAGACCGTCAGCGGCCGGTGCCAGGTGCGCACGGGTGCGAGCAAGGACGTCATGGGGAGCTCCGATCAAGGCGACGAGCAGCCCTCGGCCGAGGGCCTGCTCGGGTCACATCGCTTGTTCGCGAATGACTAAAAGCTAAATTGCTTTCACTCTTCCGTCAATCAAAGAATCGACTCAACTCGCATATACGCAGGTCGCAGTGGGAAACTCTTGCAATGACAATGAAGGCGAACGCAAATACCGCCTCCGCCGATTTGCAATGAACTGACTGTGAAAGCAATACTGGCCGGACGCGCGGACCCGACACGGAGGCAATGCCGATGCCCGGAGGCAGACTGACCCACCACGAGCGGCAGCAGATCGCCGAGGGGTTGAGGGAAGGACTCAGCTACACCGACATCGCCGGGCGCCTGGACCGGCCCATCTCCACCGTCACCCGGGAGGTGGCCCGCAACGGCGGCCCCTCCGCCTATCGGGCCGACGCGGCCCATCGCGCCACCACGGGACGCGCCCGCCGCCGCAAGCAGCCCCCGGCCCCGGCCGCCTCCCCGACCGCGAGCGATACACACGGACGCGACCCCGAGGCCGTCCTCGAACTGGAGGAACAGTTCACGGCGATGATGGTCGGCACGGGTCTCCCGCGGATGACCGCCCGAGTGCTGACGTGCCTGTACGTCACCGACGGAGGCAGCCTGACCGCCACCGAGCTCGCTCAGCGCCTCCAGGTCAGCCCCGCCTCCGTCTCCAAGGCCGTCGGCGAACTCGAACAGCAGGAACTCATCAGGCGTGAGCGCGACCCCGGCCGACGGCGCGACCGGTACGTCATCGACGCCGACGCCTGGTTCCGCGGCTGGATGGCCAGCGCCCGGCAGAACACCATGCTGGCCGACTTCGCCCTTCGCGGCGCCCGGGTCCTCGGCGCCACGACACCCGCCGGCACCCGGATGCAGGACATCGGCCACTTCTTCGAGCACGTCGGCCGGACCATGATCCAGGCGGCCGAGCAATGGCGGCAGGACGATGCCGCGAGGCGAAGCACACCCGACTGAGACGCCGGCGGGCCCGGGCGACCGGGCCTCCCGGTCTCCGGGACCCGGCCAACCCGGCCAACCCGGCCCACCCGGTGATCATGGACATGCTTACGCAGCGTTATGCTTCGCGGAGTTGGGGGTACGCCGACCCCGATGACCTGTCCGGGCCCGCCGAAGCGGGAACCATCGCGTCCCGCCGGGCTGGGTGTTCCCCGACGGACGCGTCACCCACAACAAGTAAGCGCAATCCATGACTGTCCTTTCCTGTCGCGACGTGACCAAGAGATTCCGGCGGCACTCCGTGCTGGACGGGATCAGCCTGACCCTGGAGGCCGGCGAGATCGTCGGCCTCCTCGGCCTCAACGGTGCCGGCAAGACCACGCTCATGCGTGTGATGACCGGGCTCGCGCTGCCGAGCTCCGGTGACATACGCCTCTTCGGGGAGCCACTGCCGATGCGCCCCGCGCAACTCGCCCGCATCGGCGCCGCACTCGACGCGCCGTCCTTCCCGCGCTGGCTCACGGGCCGGGCCGTCCTGCGCATGCTGCTCGAAAGTGCGGGGCGCCCCGACGGCGGCCGTACGGGAGCGGTGCTCGAGCGGGTGGGTCTCGCGCATGCGGCCGACAAGCGGGTCGGCACGTACTCGCAGGGCATGAGGCAGCGACTGGCCCTCGCTGCGGCCCTGTTGAAGAGGCCGGACCTGCTCATCCTCGACGAACCCACGAACGGCCTCGACCCGGAGGGTCTACGGATGGTCCGTCGTGTCATCGCCGAGGAATCGGCCCGTGGAGCCACCGTTCTGGTCTCCAGCCACCAACTCGACGAGATCCAGCGCATCTGCCACCGCGTGATCATGGTGGCGGACGGTCGCGTGGCGGCCGCCGGCACGTTGGAACAACTCGGCTATGACCCCGCCAGTGGCCCCGACGCCTTTGAGAACTGGTTCTTCGGACTGGTCGGTCAGCGTGGCGGAGGCTCCCGATGAGGTCACTGATCCTTGGTGAGTACCGTCGGCTGTGCCGTCACCCCCTGGGCATCACGCTCGCCGTTCTCTTCGCGCTCGGATCCCTCTACTGCGCGCTCGGCAGTCAGAGCTCCGCGTCGGCGAGTCTCAAGAACGTGCGCCACAACATCGAGACGGTGGGGCAGGGCTGCGACACGGAGCTGAACAGCCCCGCACAGAAGGCCCTTTGCCTGCAGAGCATGCCCCTCGAGCTGAAGACCCTGCGGCGGTACGAGGCGAGGTTCACCGAGGAAGGCATCCGGGCGGCCAACGGGCAGCATCCCGTGGCCTCGTTGATCTGGACGATGAAACTCGCGACGTCCATCCCGGGCTTGGCACTGGTCGTCCTCGTGGCGGCGTTCTTCGTCGCGGGTGAGTGGAGCCGGGGAAGCATCGTGCCCCGTCTGCTCTACGAGTCCCGCCTCAGCCGCCTGCTGTCCGCCAAGGCGGCGGCGGTGTGGATGTGGATGCTCACCCTGGTGGTGGTTTCGTCGGCCGTCACGGCAACCGTCGGCATGCTCCACACCCGCTCGGCGTTCCCGCTGCCGAGTCCCGGTGCGCTCGGTGAGGTCCTGGCCGAAACGGCCACCGTCGTGTTCGCGGGCGCCACGGTTCTGGCGGCTGCCGCCGCCACCGCCGTGGTCCTCGCGGCACTCCTCCGCCTGCCTCTGCGCAGTTCCCTCGCGGGCTTCCTGCTCCTGGCGCTCGTGGTGCAGACCGCCGGCGCGCCGGTCGTCGGTGCCTGGTTGCCCGGCGGAGCACTGTCCGACCTTGTCGGGTTCGGCGGAGTCGACGGCGTTTGGGACCACTTCTGGGTGTCCACCGCCCCCTCGACGGTGCCCGCCGCCCTGCGGGCACTACCGACGCTGCTGGGCATCGCCCTGCTCTGGGTCTTCCTTCAGCGCCGCTCCCGGACGAAGGACCTGGTGTGAGCCGGGGCACCGCGGGAGAGCGTGCACGGTACCGGCCGAGCGTCGCCTGGAGGGGCGAGCTCCGCGCCCTCTGGGTTCCGCCGGTGTACGTGACCGGCGCCCTGATGGTCGTGGCCACGTCAGCCGCAGGCGCCCGATGGTGGTGGGGCGGTGCGGCGTTCGGCTACCAGCACCCGACAGTGGCGGCCCTCGTCGAACCCGCGTCCGCGCTGCGGGCCGCGGCGTGGCAGTCGGCCACCTTGGGCGGCCTCCTCCTCACCACGGTGATCGTGACGATCGGAGTGGCCCAGTTCATCGAGAGCGGCACCTGGGGTGCGCTCCGCCTGTACGAACACCGCACGCACGTCCTGTACGGCCACAGGCTCTGCGCCGCACTCGGGTTCCTCGCCGTGGTGCAGGTGGTGAGCGGCCTCACCCTCTGGATCGTCGTGCGAGGGATGGCCGTACTCCGACCGACTCCGGAACTGCCGCCGAACGCCTTCGATTCGGGGTCCGCGAGCGTCGTGCTCGACGCCGGATCGGCCGCCTGGAGCGAGGCGTTCACCGCCATGGGTGGCGCCCTGCTGGTGCAGGCGCTGTACCTCTCGGTCGGGTGGTGTGCCGCGGCGCTCCTCCGCAGTTCCATCGGCACCCTGGCGCTGGGCGCCGGTCCGTGGCTCGTGACCGCTCCCCTGCTGCTCCTTCCGATCGGCCCCTTCGTCCCGCACGCGTGGATCGCCAACCTGACGGCCCTCCCGGGCGAGGCCCAGTACCGCCTCTACTTCTGGGTACAGGCCTCAGCGCAGCCCTCGCAGGCGGCCGGCGCGGCCCTTGTCGCCGGCTGCACCGCGGTCTTCGCGCTGCTGGCTCAACCGCTGCTCCGCTCGGAGCGAGTGCTCCGCCCCATCGACTAGGCCGTTTCCTGCGGGGCCAGACCCACAGTGACACCATCGCGGACATGACGACACACCCGATCCTCAACGTCAACCGCGTACCTGCACTCGAGCCCTACCTCGCACGAACGGGCAGCATCTTCCGCACGTTCACCGATCAGGACTCCGGCTGCATCTCATACGGGCTGATGGCCGCGGGGCAGCGCTGGTTCGTCAAGGGAGCCTCAACAGCCGACGGCGTCTCGTCCTTGCGCCGGGCGATCTCGGTGCACCAGGCCGTCGCACACCCGGCCATCGTGCCCCTGTCGCACTTCTTCAGGACGGACGACGGTCTGGCACTCGTGTACCCCTGGATGCCCGGAGAAGTCCTCTACCACCCGACTCGGGCCCGCCAGGGAGGAAGGGCCACTCCCGGCAGCCCCATGGCGAGGTTCCGACAGCTCCCCGCTTCCCGGGTTCACACGGCCCTGAACTCCCTCCTGGAGGCCCATGTCGCCGTCGAGCGGGCCGGCTTCGTCGCCGCAGATCTGTACGACGGCTGCATGCTCTATGACTTCGAAGAGCATCGGATGGTGCTGTGCGACCTCGATGAGTACCGGCCCGGTCCGTTCATCCTGGAGACAGGCCGGCTGCCGGGCTCTTCCCGCTACATGGCTCCGGAGGAGTTCGTGCGGGGTTCGGTCATCGACATCCGAACAACCGTGTTCACCCTGGGCCGGGCCCTCCGCCTTCTCCTTGACGCCGGCGACGAGGAGAAGGAGTGGCGCGGCACCGCTGGTCAGCTGGCCGTCATCCAGAAGGCAACGGCCGCGACTCCGGAGCGCCGGTTCCCCTCCGTACGCTCACTCGTCGACGCCTGGCGTGTGGCCGCCTGAGCCCTGGACAGGCGCCTGTGGCCGATGCGCGTCTCGTGGGCGTCCCCCACGGCGCCGTACTTTCGACGGTGGTGCCGATCAGGCCGGCTGCGACCATTCGAGCGCTGATTCGGAAGGCACCCAGCAAGAGAAGCGGCGTCTCAACCGGACGGGTTCCAGCGGTAGGTCGCGTCGGGCTCGTTCTCCTCGTTGCGGCTGCCGTCGTTGGTCTCGACGAGCTCGAAGCCGTGGTGCACGTAGAAGGCGATCGCGTCCTCGTTGCGCTGGAAGACGTTCAGCGAGAGGCCGTCCGGGGCGGCTTCGCGTACCTCGGCCAGCAGGCGGGCCCCGATGCCACGACGCCGCGCGTCGGGCAGCAGGTAGAGGTGTTCGAGCATGTCGCCCTCCAGGGCCGCGAAGCCGAGGATCGCCTGCGTGGCGCAGTCGGCTGCGACCCATACCCGGCTGTCGGGGAGCACCACGTGGGTGATCCAGGCGAGGGTGTCCTCGTCACTGTGAATGCGCGGCAGGTAGGGCATCGCCGCCGCGCGCGAGGCGAGGAACAGACGGGTGATCTCGTCGGCGTCGGTGGGGACTGCCGAGCGGAGCTCGAAGGACGAGTGAGACATCGTGTCGTTTCCTCTGGTGGGGGATGGTGGGAGGGTCCGCGTGCCCCGCGGGCCCGGGTCAGGGGAAGGCTCCGCGCGGCAACGGCTCCGGGGGTCGTCGGGGGCCGGATGGGCCTGCCCGACAGGGCCGGTCCAGGGCGCCGGTGCAGGACCGGTTGTCCTGGCCTCCGCCGGCCGGCCCGCATACCGTCCACCCAGTACGCCTCCTGGGCGAGTGTGTCGAGCGCGCCGCGGCGCCGACTGTGGCGACGGCCGGCACTGCGGCGACCGGCAGGGATGCAAGGACAGGCGGTCCTCAGCGCCCGCTGGACCCGGAGTTGGCCGCTGTCTGCAGCACATCGCCTGCCTACCGGTCGCGCGCATGAACAGACGCGTGCGTTCGATGGGGCGCGCCGTGGGTCACGAGGCGCTGGACGACCTCGCCCGGCCGGCCCCGTCGAGCAGCAGCTTTGCGGCCACCTCCGCCCCATCGGTGCGCACCGTCGCGGCCACGGCCGTCGCCCGGGCGCGAACCTCGGAAGTCAGGGCCGTCTTCAGCGCGGCCGAGAGGGACTCGACGGTCGGGTCCGGGCCGTCGAGTGCCGCGCCGATGCCCAGTTCGGCCACGCGCTGCGCCCAGTACGGCTGGTCCACCATTTGCGGGACCACCACCTGGGGTGCACCGGCCCGAGCAGCTGTCGTCGTGGTGCCCGCGCCGCCGTGGTGGACCACGGCAGCCACCCGGCGGAAGAGCGCCTGATGGTTGGCCTCGCCGACGACGAAGCAGTCGCCCTGGTCGTCGGTCGGGGCGAGGTCGGCCCAGCCGCGGGCGAGAACCATCCGCCGTCCCTGCGCGCGGACCGCGTCGACGGCGACCTGGGCGACATCCCCCGCGCCACGCAGATTCATGCTGCCGAAGCCCACGTACACAGGGGGTGCGCCGGCAGCCAGGAACGCCTCCAGATCGGTCTGGAGGGGGCGTTCGTCCGGCAGGATCCAGGCACCGGTCTGCACGACGTCGAGGTCGGCCGGCTGCCACGGGTCGAGGATCTGGTCGGTCGCCAGCCACGGGCGGTCGGAGATGACGTAGTCGCGAACGTTGTCCAGTGGGGCAAGGCCGATCGACGCCCGATGGGTGTTGACCGCTCCGCCGAACAGCGCGTTCATGGTCGCGATGTTGAGGTCCCACAGCTCCCGGTTGTCGGTCACCTCTGCCGGGTACGGGTGGCTCGGGTACTCGAACGGCGGACGGTGCGCGGACGGCAGGACGGTCGGCTGGAGGCCCAGATACACGTACTCGAGGCCCAGCTTCTCGGCTGCCAGCCGCACGCCGGCGGTGCTCGGGAACAGTCCGGTCGCCACCACCACGCTCCCGGCCTCCGCCTCCGCCACGATCGTGTCGTAGTACGCGGAGACCAGCGCGGCCACGCGCTGCCCGAAGCCCGACGCCGTCGGCGGCGCCCCGGTCACCAGCTCGCGCACCGAATCACTCACCGGCACCATCGGCACGCCGACTGCGGCCAGCTGCTCCGTGAACTCCTCGTCCGGCGGCGCACACACCCGCACGTCCGCGCCCTTTTCCCGCAGTTGCACCGCGAACGCCGTCAGAGGCTGGACGTCCCCGCGCGACCCGTACGTGGACAACAGCACGCGCATCTCTTCTTCCCCCACTACTTGCAATTTCTCGCGTTGAGTTGGCGATTCTGCTGCACAACGGGGGCCTTGCCACAAGCCCCCCTGTTCGATATAGGTTGATCATGGTCGAGGATTGGCCCGTCGGCCATTCCGCCAGCGTGGGGTGTGCCGCGCCAGGAGGCCGCAGTGGTCGCCGCGTTCAGGAAGACCGTCGCCCCCGACGATCCTGAAGCTCCCGGCGGGCGGCGGACCAAACGATCTCGAACTCACTGGCCGACAACGGCTGCGGATCGTGGCCCTCCCACTCGGAGATGGGCGGTTCCGCAGTCAGACCGTAGACACTCACGCATTCGGCCGACCGCCCCTCACTTTCGGCCTCTTGCCACTCGGCCAGCGAGGCAGCTGCCAACGCCCTGCCCCCGGGCTCCCCCAACTCGACCTGCCGGGTCACGTACCCCTCGGTGTCCAGCTCGAAATAGAACCAGATGGCTTCCTCGTCCCAGAAGCAGCGAACCCACTGCCTCACTGGTCCACCGTGTCGAAGGGCTCGTCGTGCCAGCGCCAGCCGGCGGTGCCGTCATCGTGGATGTACAGCATGAACTCAGCGACCGGGCCGCCGTCGGGAAACGTCATCGTGAGCGCACTGCGTATCCGATCGTGGCAGGCGTCGGCCCGCTCCCAGTCCTCCTCGTCAACGGCCCGCTGTTGCTCGGTGAAGAGGGGACGGAACTCGTCGAAGCCGGGAAGCGCCTCGACCTCGGCGTGAGTCCAGGGCCAATCGGTGCCGGTCACGGCCATCCGGGCGATCTCTTGGTCGCCGTGGTGGAGCCGCCAGATGTGGTCGGCGGTCAGGTTCGGGTTGGGCATGTCCCCATGATGGCGAAGACCACTGACAGGACAACCTCGACGGAGCTCAGCATCGCCCTCCCCCCCTGCGGACCCCGCTACCACCACCGGTGGAGGCGCGCCCCATCGGATGCGTCTCTTGTGGTGCTGACTGCCTCGCCGCTATGCCACGGGATCGAGGTCTCCTTCGAGGACGGTCTGGATGATCTGCGGCCGGTCCCAGAGGGCGAGGATTTCGTTGGCGATGTCCACGACGGGCAGGGGGTCACTCGCACAAGCAGACCAGGAGGCCCGCTTCCCGCTCCGGCAGGATGCCCATGACCAGCGACACCATCTGCGAGTGCGCGGCCGGCTGCACCTTCAGCTGCTCCAGCGCGCGGGCCCGGTCGCCGAGGTCGAGGTCTCGACGGACGTCCAGGCCCTCGGCCAGGGGCCCCAGGCGCGCTTCGCGTCCGTGCTCGCGGTCGCAGCCCACGGATCGGCGGCTTCCCGCACCGGCGGCGCAGCAGCGGGAGCGGGGGGCGCGGGGGTGACGGCCGAGGGCGCGGGAACTCGGCGGGCGGGCGCGGCCCAAGGGTCACCGGCCGCGCCCATGCGCTCAGCCAGCGCCTCCCTTGGCGATGCCGCGGGGCCGGCCGCGGCGCACGAGTCGATGGACCACCACCTGCTCAAGCTGGAACCGGCCGGAGCGATCCATGGCGCCGGCTGGTACGCCCAGCTCGAAGTCGCGGCAGCTGATCGGTCGTGGCCTGCGGACGTCATGGCGAGCTCGCCGGACGGTGCGCGCAGGATGGCCCGGGAGGCACAGCTGTCCCCGGCTGACCCCCGTCACCCGGCCGGCTCCACAAGGCCGACCGGGGCGCAGGGCCGGGCGGGCACCCTGCGGTCGTGCCCGATGCGGCCACTGCCCTGCGCCGGACGGCTGCGAACGGCACGCTCGGAAACCCGCTACGCGGGTCCTGGCGAGAACGCATAGGGTGTGCATACCACGGCGGGAGAGCTGTAGCGCAGAGGTAGACGCGCCCTCTTGGCAAGAGGGGAGGACGCCGGTTCGAATCCGGCCACTCCCCCGCCGTGCATTACTTCTGGGCTGATGTCCCAGTCAGGAAGTGGCCAGTGAGATGGAGTAGAAGTGTATCTCGGTCTCGATGAGCGCCTCTTGAAAGTTGCCGTCGTACGCTTTGAGGAAGAGGCCTGTGATGGGGTCGAATGCTCCTGGTAGGACGGCTTCACCGAAGGTGCCGTGCTTGCGGCACAACGCGGACAGCGGCTGAAGTTCTTTGTCGATCACCTCCGCTGCGGCGTGGCGCAGCAAGCTGCCACGACGCATCTGTGGCAGATGGTTCAGCCATTTCAGCTGGTCTTCACGGATGGCGTCGATGTCCTGATGCATCAAGTCAGGTTCGACATCGGCATAGATTGTGGGAAGCAGCATCGAGCCGTCCACTGCCAGGGCGTCGGCACCGTCCGCTTTTGAGGCGGGGCGGTCCGGAAGCTGAACTGACTTCTCCGCTCTGCCCCACCGCAGATCGCCGAAGTTCGAGAAATGCCACAGCACTTCGACTGGCGCACGGTAGTAGGGAAGTGACTTGGCGTAGGAAGCCGCCTGCTCCGCCGTCGGCATGGCCGCCAGTCGTTGCGCGTGATGCCGTTCGCGGAAGTGGAACTGCTTCGGAGCGTCCTTGGGCTCCGCTCTGCCGTACCAGTGCAGTGACTCACGCAGATGGTTGGCAATGAACTGCTCGAAGCCTACCTCGGGGGCGTCTTCCCGCTTCATGCAGCTGACGCCGAGCTCGTAGTCTCCGCGACCTCGGACGGGCGCAGCGGTGCGGAAGGCCTGGACCTCAGGATCGGCGTGGATGAAGCTTTCACAGTCGCTGTACATCCGCCATGGAGCAGGGAGTGTCACTGCCTCGAAATCCTTGTTCATGAACGCCTTGCCATCCAGCACATGTACCACGCTCATTGTGCCCTTCAAAGATCGACTGCCCGCGAGTCTATGCACAGGGGCACGGCCTTGAACCCGTAATCCTTACCCCAGCCCACTGGCCGGAGGGAGATCCTTCCTGCTGCTTCGCAGATGGCAGGGGCAGGGCGTCTCGTGTCCGGCTTTCGCAAGGTAAGGTGTCCCAGGCGTGATCGCAAAGACGAGAAGTGCTCACGTTCTGCAACGGTAGGACTTGCCGAGGGGCCCGTACCGGGAAACAAGGGTTGTCGACACTTGGTCGGCCAGAGAGTTTCCGCAGGTCGGCAGCCGCCGGCAACCCGTGTAGGGAATCAATGTCGGCAAACGGCGGGCACCAACATTCCTACTCGCGGGTTACTTGGTTTTTGGTGTCCGGCGTGAGAGGCCGCGCAGCGAGTGGACGGGCCCGGGCGCTGAATTGCAGGGCCGACCGGGCGCGCGTCACCCTGGTATCGAGGGCAGGTGCTGATGTGCACACCAGCGACGAGATCTACCACCGGGTGCTCTGGGACCCGCGCTTCGACCCCGAGCGGTTCGTGATGGGGATCGCCGAGCGCGGGGCCCCGCCGAAGCGCGTCCTGCTCGGCGACTTCGTGCCGGGCGGGGAGATCCCGTGGCACCGGGTGGTGTTCTTCGAGGAGGACGGCCAGGTCGTCTGGGAC